>CAZSSE010000061.1:0-8689 GCA_964609165.1 uncultured Lachnospiraceae bacterium | reverse complement strand
CTATAATATTCTATAATAAACAATTAAATTTTTTCTGTCTTTGCCAAGCAGATCAGTCCAAAAGCATTGCCGAGAACAGTCTTTGCTGCCGCGGTAAGTGCAAGTCTGGTATTCTTTATCTGCTCATTATCTGCTCCAAGTATAGAGCAGTTATGATAGAAGCGATTATACGCACCTGCAACGTCGAGAATATATCTTGTTACGACCGATGGCTCATATGCCGCAATCGCCTCGCGGACTACCTCCTCAAATCGAGAAAGCGTCTTAAGAAGTGCGGTCTCGTCGGGGGTGGTTATCACAAGCTCTGATGCAAGCTCGGTTTCTGCTGACTTTGATAGTACAGAGCAGGTACGTGCGTAGGTATACTGAACGTAGGGACCTGTATTGCCTTCAAAGCTCAGCGCATCCTCCATCATAAAGTTAATATCGCGAATACGGTTATTCGACAGATAATAGAATACTATCGCGCCGACTCCAACCGCCTCTGATACCTTATCTCTATCGGGAAGATCGGGATTTTTCTCCTTCATTATTGTCTCGACCTTTGCTATCGATTCGGCAAAAAGATCGCGTAGCAATATTACGTTGCCCGTTCTTGTAGCAAGCTTTTCTCCATTTATGCTCACTGTACCGTACGGAACATGAACAAGCTTATCAAACCACTCATAGCCCATCAGCTCGACGACCTTGAACCACTGTGCAAAATGCAAGCTCTGACCTGCGCTTGTAACATAGATCATCTTGTCAAAATCGTATGTTTCCTTGCGGTAAACGGCAGCGGCTATATCTCTTGTAGGATAGAGCGTGGATCCGTCGCGCTTCAGAATAAGGCAAGGCGGCATTCCATAAGGCTCAAGGTCAACTATAGACGCACCGTCGTCGATCTTAAGAAGCCCCATATCTCGAAGCTTTTGCACCTGAGCGGGCATTTTATCGGTATAGAAGGACTCACCCTTGTAGCTGTCAAATTCAATTCCAAGCTGTGCATAAGTCTTTTGATATTCGGCAAGGCTTATCTCAACGAACCACTTCCAGAGCTTGATATTATCCTCGTCGCCGTCCTCAAGCTTGCGAAACTCGGCTCTCGCGTTGTCATTGAGTGCGGGATCCTTCTCTGCTTCCTCGTGAAATTTTACGTAAAGCTCAACGAGCTTATCTATACCGCCATTCTCAATGAGCTCGGCATTTCCCCATTTACGATACGCCACTATAAGCTTTCCGAACTGCGTACCCCAATCTCCGAGATAATTGATACCTATGCACTTATAGCCTGCAAATTCATGCAAACGCTTAAGCGAATGACCGATAACAGTCGTACCGAGATGTCCTATATGGAATGGCTTTGCAACGTTCGGAGAGGAATAGTCGAGAACCACCGTCTTTCCCTCGCCCATTTCGGTAGGCGCACCGTATCTGTCGCCTTTAGCTCTCACCTCGGAAATAACCTTTTTGGCAAGATACGCTCCGTCAAGGTATATATTCAAATATCCGTTTACAGCCTCAGCTTTTGCAACGCACTCGGCGGAAAAGTTTTCTGCTATGGTAGCTGCGATCTTCACGGGTGCCATACGCAACACCTTACTTAGCTTAAAGCAAGGCAGCGCAAGATCTCCCATTTTTTCATCCGGCGGATACTCAAGCATAGCGAATATCTCAGCACCGCCAAGCTCCGCATCGGCGTTTATTGTTTTGATTATCTCGGCAATTTCGTCCGATATAGTTTTCTTAATTGCTATCATTCATAGACTCCTGTATATATTTCTATAACTTTTTTATTATACTACAAAAAGGTTGCTTTTTCAAGCGTTTATAAAGAATTTATTGTCAATAATTTTTTCCGTCCGCTATCATTTCTCTTGCTGCCGCTATCTGAGCGTCTGTAATTTCTATTCCACCGAGTATTCTTGCGATCTCAAGCACACGCTCCTGCTCGTCAAGGACTCTGACAGAGCTTTCGGTTCTACCGTCGACCTCGCTTTTTGAAACAAAAAGATGAAGATCCGCCAATGATGCGATCTGCGCAGAGTGAGTAACGCAAATAACCTGCGCACTTTTGCCTATTTCCTTAAGCTTTATGCCCACCTTTCGAGAGGTCTTTCCCGAAATTCCCGTATCTATCTCGTCGAATACTACCGTATTTATACCGTCAGAAAGATTGAGCACGTTTTTAAGCGAAAGCATTATTCTCGCAAGCTCTCCGCCGGATGCGATCTTTGACATCGGCATCAGGGGCTCTCCAACGTTTGCAGAGATCATAAATTCAACCTCATCGGTGCCGCAAGGATTAAAGTTTAAACCGCTTTTCACGGACACTTCAAAATTCACCTTTGGCATATCAAGAAAAGTAAGCGTTTGTGTAACGCTCTTGGTAAGTCCATAAGCCGCTCGCCGTCTCTCGGCGGACAGACGCTTTGCAAGCTCACGCGCCTGCTCCCTTATCATCTCCAGCTCGTTTTCAAGATCTATACGTCGGTCGTCTGCGTTATCTATAAACTCGAGCCTTTGCATGGCATTTTTCCTGAACTGCAACACCTCGTCAACAGTATTGCCGTATTTGCGCTTTATACGCGAGATCAGATCAAGTCTGCCCTCCGCCTTATCGAGCTGCTCGGTTGGATCACCGTCCACCATACACGAGAGATCTGTTATGCTTGCGGCAATATCCTCAAGCTCATATCTGACATCTGCCAATCTTGCCGCCAAAGCCTCTGCCTCGGGCAGTGCGTCGGATATGGCATCGAGAGCGGTTGATGCGCGATCCGTAAGATATATAGCGCCCATACCCTTTCCGCCTTCAAGTGCCTTCTGCACGAGTGCACAGCACTTGCTAATGCGCTCGGCGTGTCTGAGCCTTGCTGCAAGTACCTCGAGATTTTCCTCTTCGCCCTGCTTAAGCTTTGCGGCGTCAATATCGTCGATCTGATATTTAAGCATATCCCTCAAGCGAGTTTGTTCTCTGACATCCTCGGCAATCGCCTCTATCTGCGCCTCTACGTGAAGCATTTCCTTATACTTGGCATAATACTCTTCCCTAAGCTCCTTATTTCCTGCAAAGGAATCAAGAATATCTATATGACTTGTAGGATCAAGCAAGCGAAGATTATCGTTTTGTCCGTGGATACCGAACAGTCTTGAAGCTGCCTCGCGCAGCAGTGCAAGCGTTACAGGTCTGCCGTTTATACGCGCTACAGATGAGCTCTGCGTTATACTTCTTGAAAGCACCGCCGAGCCGTCGTGAATATCAAAGCCCATATCTGCAAGCTCGTTGCAAACGCCACTGTCAAGATGCGAAAAAAGCGCAGTAACCTCTGCCCTGTTCTCTCCGTTCCGTATAAGCTCTCTGTCGGCACGAGATCCCGAAAGAAGATTAAGGCTATCTATAATGATAGATTTTCCCGCTCCCGTCTCACCGGTGAGTGCTATCATTCCATTTGTAAATTCAATATCAAGAGATTTTACTACCGCTACGTTTTCTATATGAAGCGACTCGAGCATATGGTACTCCTTTCGCAAAATATTCGCAAAGCATTAAAATGTTTTCATAAGCTCTGTTAGGGTTTGGCTTATTTCATCTGCGCTTTCAATATCACGGGTTACTATAATGATAGTATCGTCGCCCGCCACGCATCCGAGAATACTGTGCATATTAAGTGCATCAACCCCAGATGCAACTGCCTGCGCAAGTCCCGGATAGGTTTTTATAACAATGTTATTTAGCGAATGCTCGACCTGAATTATCGAATCGACCATTGCATTATTGAATTTCACACTTCCCGTGAGCTGTCTGCCGACATTTACCGCATAGCGATAGGTTCCTCGTGCGGTAAGAACCTTGGTAAGCTTAAGCTCCTTAAGATCTCTTGAGACTGTCGCCTGAGTTACCTTAAAGCCCTCGCTCTGCAAACGGCTCATCATATCCTCTTGGGTCTCTATCTCATATTTTGATACAAGCTCAAGTATTCTTTGCTGTCTTTGTGATTTCACCGCAAGCACCTCGTCAAACAAATTTTTTCATACGGATCTTTGAATAAAAATCCTCGTTTTTAATTCTCAAAAGCTTTGCTTTGAGCGCAGATTTAGTAATAACTGCCGTATCCCCGTAGAAGAGATCGAAGGTTGCGCGCCCATCCACGGTAAGATGAAGTACGCGCTCGCGCACACAAATATTTTTAACCTCAAGCACCGCACTATCGGGAAAAATAAGCGGGCGTGCAATAAGCGAATGTGGGCAAATCGGTGTCACACAAAAGCAGGAAAGCTTGGGATCTATTATAGGCCCGCCTGCGGAGAGAGAATACGCCGTTGATCCCGTTGGTGTTGCTATAACAAGCCCGTCTGCTCTGTATTCACTGACAAGTCTGCCATTGTCCGAAAGCTCAAGATCGATTATCCTCGCGGTCGTTCCGTTGGCTATTACAGCCTCGTTAAGTGCATAAGCCGTAAATCTGCTGCTTCCCTTATTTGATTTTATTTCCACTCTGATCATAGCGCGCTCATCGAGATGACAGTTTCCGTTGAATATCTCACCGAGAAGCTCCAGCTCATTCATTTCCAGCTCGGTCATATACCCCACCCTGCCCATGTTGATGCCGAGTATAGGTATACCTGCCGGTGTTGCTCTGCGTGCAGTCTCTAACATAACGCCGTCGCCGCCTATTCCCACTATAAGATCAGAGCTTGCATATATATCGTCAATCGGCAAATATACAAACTCACATCTATGCTGATGCGAACGCATTATCCTGTCCTTGTAGTTTTGCGGAATACAGATCTTATCAACGTATTCGCAAAGCCTGTCTGCCACCTGCATAGCAGCCATAAGCTTTTCTTGAATATTATAATTTGTGATTATTGAAATCTTTTGAATACTATTCATAATCCTTTTTCCTAAAGTGAAGTTATTCTCTTTATATACCTGTCGTCGACATCGGATAGTAAGCTTGTCCTTTTCACAAAGTACGCAAGATACTCCTTGTTACCGTCTCCGCCTTCAATAGGAGATTTTATAAGCCCCTTGCACGAAAATCCGCTTTCCTCTGCTGCGCTTATAACGCGCTTTGCGGCAAGAAAACGGTATGCGGAATTGGTAACTACGCCATTTTTGCCAAGCGCCTGTCTGCCTGCCTCAAACTGCGGCTTGATAAGACTGACAAATATACCGCCGTCACGTAATACCAAGCTTATCCTTGGTATTATATATGTCTGAGAAATAAATGAAACGTCGGCGACTGCCACATCACAATATCCTTTTGTGGTTTCAAGGCTCATCTCACGCGCGTTGAAATGCTCGACAGAGCAAACTCGCGGGTCGATCCGAAGGCTTTCGTGAAGCTGACCTATACCAGAATCGATCGCAACCACCTCTTTTACTCCACGCTTGAGCAAGCAATCGGTAAATCCACCGGTCGACGCGCCCACGTCAACAGCCTTTTTACAGCTTACGTTTATGGCAAACGCATCAAGCGCCGCCTCGAGCTTCATTCCGCCACGGCTTACATACGAAAAAACCTGTTCTATTTTTACGTCGTGCTCCACGCTTTCATTTATCTGTTCGGAAGCCTTTTTGATCTGAGTGCCATCAACAAATACGGCACCCGCCTGTATAAGATCCTGCGCTTTTTTGCGACTTTGGGTATATCCCGCCTCACTCAAATAAAGATCTATTCTCATTCTATCGTTTTATATGATAAAGAACATCAATACAGCAACGGCAACGCCAAGCAAAGATCCCATAAATACCTGAAATGGCGTATGTCCCACAAGCTCCTTAAGACCGGTGTTAACATCATCGATCTTGCCCGAAAAGAGCTCCTTCGTTATTCTGTTAATTATTGTCGCCTGCTTACCGGTCTCATATCTGACGCCAGAGGCATCTATCATAACTATGACTGCAAGCACCCCGCACACTGCAAATATCGGCGTACCGAAGCCTAACCTAAGTCCTGCCGCAGTTGCCAAAGCCACAACAGACGCCGCATGAGAGCTTGGCATTCCACCCGTGGAAAAAAGCAAAACGTGAAACGCCATCTTTTTGTTTTGAAATACACCTGTAAATATTTTGATGATCTGTGCGCTGAACCACGCCACCATAGCGCTCATCAGCATATAATTTCCGAAAAAGTCCCTTAACGATTGGCAAACAACGTTCATTTTTCCTCCATAGATTTACTTATTTCTTTTCAGCAGATAGATTGCAAGCAACTGCAAATTCTCGGAATTTTCGATCTGCGCTATATCCTCTATTGCCGCATTGGTAAGAACGGTTGCATAGCTTTTTGCACCGTCAATATCAAAATAGCTCATAAAAGTGGTTTTCTCGTTTTGGGCATCCGAGCATAGTGTTTTACCTACGGTATTTTCGTCGCCTACCACATCAAGCACATCGTCAATGACCTGAAAGGCAAGTCCGATCTTACGTGCATACAAGCAGACCTTACCCGCACACTGCAAATATCGGCGTACCGAAGCCTAACCTAAGTCCTGCCGCAGTTGCCAAAGCCACAACAGACGCCGCATGAGAGCTTGGCATTCCACCCGTGGAAAAAAGCAAAACGTGAAACGCCATCTTTTTGTTTTGAAATACACCTGTAAATATTTTGATGATCTGTGCGCTGAACCACGCCACCATAGCGCTCATCAGCATATAATTTCCGAAAAAGTCCCTTAACGATTGGCAAACAACGTTCATTTTTCCTCCATAGATTTACTTATTTCTTTTCAGCAGATAGATTGCAAGCAACTGCAAATTCTCGGAATTTTCGATCTGCGCTATATCCTCTATTGCCGCATTGGTAAGAACGGTTGCATAGCTTTTTGCACCGTCAATATCAAAATAGCTCATAAAAGTGGTTTTCTCGTTTTGGGCATCCGAGCATAGTGTTTTACCTACGGTATTTTCGTCGCCTACCACATCAAGCACATCGTCAATGACCTGAAAGGCAAGTCCGATCTTACGTGCATACAAGCAGACCTTACCCGCAATATCTGAGCCTTTATCATAGCCCGCCGCGATACATCCGAGCAAGGCTGAAAGCTCTATCATCTTTCCCGTCTTTAAGGAATGTAAGGTCAAAAGCTCATCAAAGCTCAGCTTTTTACGTTCACCCTCAAGATCTATGATCTGTCCGCCTATCATTCCCTCGTCGCCCGATGCCGCCGAAATTTCCATAACCGCCTGTGCCACGCCGTAGTGCGAAACAAATCTGTTTGATGCGGCGGCATTAAAGGCATTTGTCAGCAAGGAATCTCCGGCTAAAAGCGCGTTTGCCTCGCCGAACGCCTTGTGATTGGAAGGCTTGCCCCGTCGCATATCATCGTCGTCCATGCACGGCAGATCGTCGTGAATAAGTGAATATGTATGTATCATCTCCACCGCTATGGCAAACGGCATAGACGCCTCGATATTTCCACCGAGCATTCGGCATACCTCATTCACAAGGAATGGTCTTATTCTTTTTCCACCGCCCAAAAGCGAATATTTCTGCGCTTCCATAATTACCCTAAGAGAACCGTCATCGTTCTTTTTTGCAAAAAACTCGGTCAAGGCGCTTTCGGTATCCGCGCTGTTTTGGGCAAGCAATGAATTTATCTTTTCAAGCTCCATTTTTCCCTCGATCAATTATTCGCGTCTGCGCAAAAATCCCGCTCTGTTATTTCACCATCTGCGGACATTTGCAATATTTTTATCTTTCTTTCTGTATCCTCAAGCTTTGCATTGCATATTCTTGCAAGCTTGACGCCCTCCTCATAGAGAGCAAGAGCCTTATCAAGTTCCACACCCTCCGCAGAGAGCTCCTCCGTTATTTTGTCAAGACGCTTCATAGCGTCCTCAAAGCTAATATTTTCAAGCTTATTGCTCATTTTATTTTACGTCTCCTTAGTTGAGTTGATCTCCACATCAAGCACTCTTGCAGTTGCCCTACCGTCCGCAAAACCTATATTTATCTCATCATTGCAATTAAGCGACCTTACCGAGGATACCACTCGTCCATCGGCGTCCTTTGTTACGCTATAGCCTCGACCGAGCACTGCGAGCGGATTTATCACCGCCAGCTTGCCTGACAGAGCTTCAAGAGTGTTTCGTTTTTGCAGATATATACCGTCTATCAATTTTGAGATCATCTCGGTTTTATTTGCAAGCATTTTCTTTTCGATACTAAGCCTTGCGCTCGGCGAACACATATCAAGTCTTTTTTTGCTTGCAGTCAGTGCTGTTCTTTTATCCGCGGCTATCCTGTGTGCAGACATACAAACTCGGTCGAACAGATCGTCAACACGCTGAGAATATTCGTTTTTGTCGGGGACGGCAAGCTCAGCAGCAGCCGACGGCGTCGGTGCTCGACGATCTGCGGCAAAATCACAAAGAGTAAAATCTGTCTCGTGTCCTACAGCAGAGATCGTAGGTATCCTCGAGGCCGCAAGCGCACGCACGACACGCTCGTCGTTAAAAGCCCACAGATCCTCAATAGATCCTCCGCCTCTTCCTATTATTATCACATCGCAGTCGCCATAAGCATTTAGAAGATCAATACCGCGGCAAAGCGATTCAGGTGCGTCGGCACCTTGCACGAGCGACGGGTAAAGCAATATCTTCGCCGCAGGCCAACGCCTGCCCGTAACGTTTATCATATCCCGTATAGCCGCTCCTGTCGGAGAGGTTATAATACCGATACAAGAAGGGATCCTTGGC
>CAZSSE010000060.1:0-8734 GCA_964609165.1 uncultured Lachnospiraceae bacterium | reverse complement strand
TTTTGCGAGGTTACACCGCATTTTCTAAAATACTTCCTTATTCACCCAGAGCATTGTCCTTACCGTTTTTTATTGCCGCAACGTTGAGACGGCATATTCGTACCGTTATATTGCGATCACGTATTTTTCATTATAATAGAGCCGACACATTCGCTGACGTGCTCGCAGGCGTCTACGCACGCCTCAAAGCAATCGTAGATCTTATACCACGAAAGCGTTCTGAGAACGTCGGTCGATTTTTCCGTGAGCTCGTGCATTGTGGAAAGATAGAGCTTGTCGCACTCCTCCTCCACGTCATTGCAGGTAACAACGAGAGAATGTATCTTCTTCGACTTTTTGAAATTCTCAAACTCGCTCATGATCGATCCGAGTATATCGCAGGCTGTTACGAGGTGCTTTGCATACTCGATAGCTGCGGGCTCTATTTCCTTTATATCGTAAATATAGAGCTTCTGAAGCACCTCCTCAAGGAGGTCGAGCACGTTATCAAGCTGTTGGCTTAAAAGGTCAAGATCCTCGCGGTCAACAGGCGTAACAAATGCTTTTGCAAGCGTCTCGTTCATCTCGTGCTTCTTTATGTCCGCATCGTGCTCAAACACGTGCATTTCCTCAAGCATCCTTTCAATATTGTCCGCATCGTAGTTTTCAAGACAACTGACAAGATGGGTTGCGGCGTTCTTTGCAAGCGTTGCGCACTCGCAGAAATTTTCAAAATAAAACTTATCACTTTTAGCCATATTTGTATTTCCTTTCATCAATTAAAAATCAACAAGAACAGCTTGGTTACTAAAAACGCAAGCAATCCGCATCCGGGGAAGGTAAGTATCCATGTCATAACCATTTCCTTTACCACACCGAAATTGATCGCCGATACCCGCTTAACAGCTCCAACGCCCATTATCGCGGTGGTCTTTACGTGTGTAGTGGAAACGGGAAGTCCGAATACCGAGCAGAACACAAGCGATATGGATGATGCAACGTCTGCCGAGAAGCCTTGATATTTTTCGAGCTTGACCATATCCATTCCGACCGATTTGATTATCTTCTTTCCGCCCATCGCGGTTCCTGCCGCCATAACAAGCGAGCAAATTATCATAAGCCACGTAGGAATTTCAAAGGTTTCCACAGATGCACCGTTGCCTTGCAGCGTAAATACGCAAAGAAGAATAATTCCCATAAATTTCTGACCGTCCTGCGCGCCGTGCATAAACGCCATTCCGGCAGAGCCTAAGATCTGCGCGCCCTTGAAGAACGGCTCAGTCCTCGGTCTGTTCATATTGTAGCAGATCCTTGTCACCAGCTTGCCTATCAGCCATGCAAATCCAAATCCCAATACGATAGAAATAACGATACCTATAATAACCTTGCTCCATTCGCTCCACACTATAGCGTCAAGCCCCGTAAGCGCCATAGCGCCGCCCGTAAGACCTGCGATAAGCGCATGGCTCTCGCTCGTGGGAATACCAAACGCCCACGCAAGAGTTGCCCAGATAACTATAGCCAGCATTGCCGCGCAGAGAACGATAATAACCGTTTCCTTTGAATTATCGCCGAAATGAACCATACTCGTTATAGTTACGGCAACCTCGTTACTGATCTTCGTCATAATAAAGACTCCGAGGAAGTTAAACACAGCCGCCATAAGTATCGCCGTCTTCGGTGGCATACATCTCGTAACAACGCATGTGGCAATAGCATTGGGCGCATCCGTCCAGCCGTTTACCAGAATAACGCCAAGTGTCAGCGTTACCGCAACGAACAGCAACGGGTTTGCCGTCATCTGATCCCAAAACCATAAAATGTCCATAAATCACCTTTCCTTTACTTTCTACAAGTGATGAGACACGATCCGAGCCTTCGGTTCAAAACTCACCACCATATATTTTACCACTTTAGTGCAGTATAGTCAAGTATTTTTTTCAGATACCGCTGTAACGTCCGATCCTGCCGTATAAATGCACGACACGGCTATGCCGTTTTATACCTTGATTTTATACACATATATACATAAAAAAGCTCCGAGCAGCCTCGAAGCTTTTTTGTTATTGTAATTTTCAAACGCTTATTTATTCGACGTGAGAGCCGACACAAGTCCGAGCACACCGTCAATGATAAATACGACGCCGCAAACCAAGATGATCGTGCCGATAGCGTTTCCGAACGCGAGAACAAGACCTACGATAACCGTCAAAACAGCAAACGTGATGCCGAGCACCGACTTATTGCTCTTTTTGAACTCGTCTATAATCGAAACAACACCCTTGACTGCGATAAGTATTCCGAGAACGAGAAGAACTATATTCGTCAGAAGATTACCGAGAACAAGTATAACGACACCGATAATAATGCTTACGGCACCTGCCATCCATTCCTTTCTTACAGCCTCAACAATACCCGAGGCTATAAAGATTATACCTGCCACGGTCATTGCGATATTGAGAGCCTCATTTTTGAAAATAACGAGAAGAATACCGAGCGCAATATAAAGAATTGCCGAAAAAATACCCGAAAAAGTTTTCTTTGCCATAACAAAATCTCCTTTTTAATTAGATTAGAGTGAATTAGATTAAAAATATTTGTGATGAAATTATAGCACCTTTGTCGTAAATTGTCAACAATTTTGAAAATAATTTAACCGTGCGACATTGAATATATTAGCTGTTGACAAATTGAATATAAAGTGATAAAATACATATATAGCCTTGCAAATTTGTATTCTTTAGGAGGAATAACAAAATGAAAAAAAGATTTTTGGCATTTATATGCGCAATTCTGGCTATCTGTACCGTATTTTCACTCGTCGGATGCAACGCATCAGATGAGAACACGACCGAACCATTGACCGAAAAAGCCACCGAGGCTCCTACGGCAAAGCCCGAGGCAAAGCCGACCGAAAAGCCCACGCAAAAGCCGTCGGGCGAAAATAATGTATCGTTCAGAAGCTACAATATCGCTGATGATTGGAAATATTTTAAGCTCATCGGCAGAACGCAGGAGGTAAACGGCGGAGTTTCCTGCGACTTCACTGCGTCAGGCATAGAGTTCTCTGGAATTATGAGCGGCGAGGTAACGCTCTCGCTCGAATGTGACCGAGCTACCTACTTTACCGTTTACGTGGACGGGGTACGGAGCGAGTATAGGCTCTATGCAGACAGCTCAAGAAGCTATATTACACTCGCATCATTTGACGGAGAGGATACCCACAGCATCCGCGTTCTCAAGCAGACCGAGCCGCAATGGTCGCTCGCCGTGCTTAAGGAGATCTCTCTTAAGGGCAAGCTTGACAACGCCCCCGCCCGCAAGGATAAATATATAGAGATTATAGGCGACAGCATCACCTGCGGATACGGCAATCTGACCGCGAACGGAACGCAGGATGCAGGTCAAGCTCTTTACGAGGACGGCACGTTGGCGTATTCATTTATGACCGCCGAGGCGCTCAACGCCGATTATTCTATCGTCGGTTGCAGCGGAATTGGTATAGATAAGGGCTGGACCGATTTCAGTGAATCGGATTTTTACCCCAAGGCATCCTTCTACCGTGACAGAAACGGCGCTGATTACGAATTTGTTCGTGTTCCCGATCTCGTTATCATCAATCTCGGAACAAACGACCAGAGCCGCGGAAGCACCGAGGATGATTTCAAAGCAGGAGTCCGCGCGCTGATAAACTATATCCGCGATTCCTACGGATCAGATGTTCCCGTCGTTTGGGCATACAATATGATGGGCAACGGAAGATTTGATTGGACGAAGACCGTTCTTGAGGACATGGGCGGAGAGAACAACGGGCTTTATTACGTGCAGCTTGAGCAGAATAACGAGGGCGGAGCAGGACATCCCGATCTCGAAGCTCAAAGGCTCGCATCAGAGGCACTGACAAAATTTGTTGTCGATAAAAAAATTCTGGCAAACTAAAAAAATGCCTAAAGCTATTGACAAACCGTATAATTGGGTATATAATTTAGTGTACAGTAAAATTTTATACTCGGTATAAAATTTAATTTATGGAGGAAATTATGAAAAAAGTATTACTTATGCTCTTGTCGGTAATTCTCTGCCTCTCTATGCTCACAGGTTGCTTTACGAGCAAGGATGAGCTTTTGGACGACGTTAACGGCACCGAAGGAAACGCAAACAACAATACTGATGACAACACAGCTCCCGACGATACTCCCGTAAACCCCGCAGATAAGCAGACCGCTATCGATTCATTTAATAAGCTCGACCTTTCGGCTTTCGCAGGTACGTCGATCGATTATATGAGCATCATCAACGATATTGCTCTCAGCGCAGGCTTTCAGCTTTCAGGTACAATAGACGACTCGGAGGGTAGCTTGGATCTTGATGCGGCTATCAAGAACGGCGTTGTTTACCTTAAGTCCGGAATAAGCGGCAGAGGTGAGAACGAAATATTCGTAAAGATCAACGATGATACACTTGATATGTACCGCAGAGGCTCTGCATCCATAGGCGATGCGATGTCCGAGTGGAAAAAGGACTCCGTCTCCATATCCGATATGATGGATGTAGATACCGATATGATCAACGACGTGATCGCTAAGATAACCATACCTAAGCTTGAGGATAAGTATCTTACCGAGAAGAACGGTATGCTCCTCGTTTCCAACGACTACATCATTGAGCTCATTAAGGCTAACGCAAGCCTTGCTGTTGAGATCACCGATAAGGTAGCCGGTCAAACGATAACCGACGAGCAGGTAGCCGAAGGAATAGAGAATATTAAAGAAGCTCTTACAAATTACGAGTTTGAGCTTTACATTGGCACAGGTAAGGATACGATCAACAAGCTTGCAGTATCGCTCAACGTTGAGAAAACCAAGATCTACGGCGAGATCGCTCTCACCGTTGACGCTAAGGCTCTTGACTACGTTACCCTTAAGGTGGCATGCGACTACAGCGAAGATAAATTTGTATACACACCCGAGTCTGTTATCACATTCAAGACCATTCTCGGCGAGGACAATGCTCTCGTTGGAGGCAAGCTTGACGTCAACCTGTTTGCTGCCGGAACATCATATGGCACTTCCGGTGGAGAGGTGGATAACGCCGACGGTATTACCAGCAGTAAATACACGGTGTATAAAACCTACGAGAATATTACAATCAACGCAGAGTTGAACCTTGCAAATATAGGCAATACCGATGCAAACATCGTTACTGTCAATTTCAAAACATCCGACGTAAAGGCTTCGGAGAGAGTATACGAGATCAATCATACAACAGGCGAGGAAAAGCTTATTTCCTGTAAGGAGGTCGCGATCACCGATAATGATGAGACCGAGTTCACTGCTACTCTTAAATCTGTAAGCGAAAACAAGATCACTCTTGATGCAGCACTTAATAGCGACAGCGTTACCGTAAACTTCGATGGAGCTATTGAATACACCGTAAAGGACGATAAGCTCGACTTTAGCGGAACATTCAAGACCATGGGAGCTGATCTTGAGTTCTCCGGCTTTATCAATGCAGGCAATTTTGAAATGCCCGCGCTTCCTGTGATTAAGTAATCATACAAAACCTTCAGGGGCTGAAAGATTCAGCCCCTTTTTCTATGATAAGGTGAGACGGTCCGTTAGATATAACGAATTACATCAAAACGATCGGTTTGCGATCCAAAACAATACCTAAAACCTCCTTTTATCACTTGACTTTCTACTTTATGTATGATATAATGAGGAATGATGTATTGTCAAGAAATCACTGCCATATTTGGAGGAAACATATCTTGAAAAATCAGATGAAGCTCCGCTCGGGAGCTACTATATATCAGATCGCAAGCACCGACGCGGACAAAAAAAATTATCTTACCCGCCAGACGCTCTCGCAGATGCACCTGATGCCCTCGGGTGAGCCGATCGCCTTTGACGTTGCGCCGGACGGCGATATAATCTATTATTTCGACCCCGCCCGTGTTGTGGAGGCTCCGCCAGAAACGTGGTATTTTCCCAAGGCTAAAAAGGATACTCTCACTCTGCCAAGCGGTGCTGTTATAGGCAGAATGAGCACAAAAAATGCGGCGTCCTGCGGCTATTTTTCCGCAGAGCGGCTTTCAAAGATGCACTACGAGCCTATCGAGGAGCCCGTGGCTTACACGGTCAGATCCGACAAGTCGATACTTTATTTTTACGACAAGCGTACTGCTAACAAGCTCCCGCAGATGTGCGTTAAATGCGGTAAGGACATACGCTATAAGAAAAAGCTTTGTGAGGCTTGCTACAACGAGGATCTTGCTATCCGCCGCGCCGAGGGAGACGCTTACCGCGCCACTTATTTCGGCAAGGATCGCGCAAGAATACTTTTCTTCGACCTTGAGCTTACAGGCTTTTACGACCGCGACGAGATACTTTCCATCACGATAGTAAACGGCTTTGGTGAGCTTATAATGGACACGCTCGTCAAGCCCACACACACAGCAAAGTGGAAAAAAACCGAGAAGATCCACGGCATCACACCCGAGATGGTCGAGGATGCTCCAACTCTCGCCGAGCTTACACCGAAAATAAAGGAAATATTCGCCAATGCCGATCACATAATCGCCTACGGCGTATCAACCGATTACAGTCATATAAAGTACATCTACGATACCGCCGAGGAGCGTGACGCGCTTCACGACAAGGTGCTTTGCTGTGCAAACGAGTTCGTTCGCTATACGCACGAGGTGCGTCCCGACATAGTACATGCCTCTCTTACCGACGCTATGGCGTGCTTTGAGATCGAATGGGAGGGGGTTGCCCACTCATCTATCGCTGACACGCTCGGCTGTCGCAAGGTTTGGGAGATGCTCTTCCCCAATTATTACTCTAACTGAAGAGCTGAAGCTATTCAGGCATAGCAAATATCGTTTAATTATGTAACATAAGAGGTATAACGATGAAGCAAAAGGAGATATTTCTCTGCAAATACGGCGAGATAGTCCTCAAGGGTGCAAACCGCAAATATTTTGAGGATATGCTCTGCCGCGAAATGAAAAAGCGTGCTGCGGCTTACGGCAACTTTGATATATACCGAGCTCAAAGCACTATATACATAGAGCCCAAGGACGATTTTTGCGATATGGACGGTATGTTCATCTCGGCGTCAAAGGTGTTCGGAATTGTAGCTATCCAGCGTGCCGCATTCTGTCAAAAGAATATGGAGGATATTGCGCGCGTGGCGGCAGAATACGTTCCTCAGTTTCTTGATGGCAAGCGCAGCTTCAAGGTAGAGGCAAAGCGCTCGGATAAATCATTCCCGCTCGATTCAATGGATCTTGCACGCGAGGTCGGCGGAGTTATACTTTCGGCTTATCCGCGTATAAGGGTGGACGTGCATCAGCCCGATGTGACGGTCAAGGTCGAGATCCGCGAATACGGCGCGTATATCTCGGCAGGCAGCTTTAAGGGTGCGGGAGGTATGCCTGTTGGAACGAACGGACGCGCGCTGCTGCTCCTGTCCGGCGGTATAGATTCTCCCGTGGCGGGCTATATGATGTCAAAGCGCGGTGTCAAGATCG
Organism: uncultured Lachnospiraceae bacterium; assembly: GCA_964609165.1. Classification (GTDB taxonomy): domain Bacteria; phylum Bacillota; class Clostridia; order Oscillospirales; family CAG-272; genus HGM12713. The sequence continues at coordinate 1,218 of CAZSSE010000060.1, read as the reverse complement.
AGGCACTTCACTTTGAATCCTTCCCATACACCGGCGAGCGTGCGCGGGAGAAGGTGCTTGAGCTTGCGTCTATACTTGCGGAATACGCTGGCGAGGTGCGTGTTCATATTGTATCTCTGACGCATATTCAGGAGGAGCTTGCCAAAAACTGTAATGAGGATTATTTCACGCTCCTGCTGCGTCGATATATGATGACGATAGCCGAGCGTGTGGCAAAATACAAGGGCTGTAACGCGCTTGTGACGGGCGAAAGTCTCGGTCAGGTCGCGTCGCAGACAATGCAAGCGCTCGGAGTTACAGATTCCTGCGTCAAGGATATGCCTGTTTTCCGTCCCTGCATAGGCATGGACAAGGAGGAAATAATTACCGTTTCGCGCAAAATGGGCGCGTTTGAGACCTCTATACTGCCCTATGAGGATTGCTGCACCGTCTTTACGCCAAAGCATCCTAAGACCAAGCCCGAGCTTGACAAGGTGCTTGCAGAAGAAAACAAGCTGGACTTTGCCGCTCTCGCCGACGAGGCATTCGAGTCGCTTTATACCGTAACGATTGAAGCAAAATACTGATAATAAATAAAAATCAAAAAGGAGAAAATTATGGCTTTCAAGAACAGAAAGAAAAACTATCCGTTGTACGAAACTACCAGGTTTTCAGACTTCAGAGAAATGGTCGAGAACGTAGCCGACCGCTTTCCCGACAAGGTTGCTTTTCAATACAAGGAGGATCCAAAGCAGAAAAAGATTTCTTCTTTAACCTTTGCCGAATGTCGGGACTACGTCCGCACGCTTGCTACCGAGCTTCACTCAATGCAGCTTGAGGATAAGAAGATCGCGATTATCGGCGGCGCATCTGTTGATTGGTTCCTTTCCTACACCTCTATTATGTGCGTCGGCGCAATTACAGTCCCGATCGACAAGGATCTTCCCGTTGCCGATATGGCGTCTATCATCAACACTGCAAAGTGTGAATACGTCTTCTTCGCAGCCGACTTAGCTGATAAAATAAAGGAGGTCTGCACCGAGGCTCCCGTCGTTAAGCATCTCGTATCCCTTTCGGGCGAGGCAGAGGGTGCTACACCCGTCTCCCGTCTCCGCGAGGCAGGCGCAGAGCGTGCAAAAGCAGGCGACAACAGCTATTTCGATTATGCTATAGATAACGAAAAGCTTGCCAGCATCGTATTCACCTCGGGTACTACAGGTCAGGGCAAGGGCGTTATGC
>CAZSSE010000059.1:0-8745 GCA_964609165.1 uncultured Lachnospiraceae bacterium | reverse complement strand
AAAGACTACTGCACTGATACTGTATCTGATATACGTGGTACTGACGCTTATTCAATTTATTTTGCTGCTGTTCGGCGGTATGAGCGTATTTGACGCTGCAAACACATCCTTCGCCACTGCCGGTACTGGAGGCTTTGCCTTCAAAAACGACGGCTTTGCAAGCTATTCATCCTATATCCAAATAGTCGTCACTGTGTTTATGCTCATCTTTTCGATAAACTTCGCGTCGTATTATCTTATATTGATGCGACGCTTTAAGGAAGCGTTTACCTCCGAGGTGAAAGTATTTCTCTCAATAGTTACGACAGCAATAGTTATTATTACTCTCAATTCAAGAGGCTTCTTCGATACGCTCGGAGATGCGATAAAGCATATTTCCTTTAGTGTAGCATCGCTGATCTCAACGACCGGATTTGCAACTGTTGATTTCAATGAATGGCCTGAGCTCTCCCGTGTCTGTCTTATAGCGATTATGTTTATCGGCGGCTGTGCGGGAAGCACTGCCGGCGGTCTTAAGGTATCACGCATCCTTATATTCTTTAAGAGCATTGCCAAGGAATTTTATCTGATGATACATCCGAAGCAGGTTAAAAAGGTGATGATCGATAAAACTCCCGTAGACTATGAGGTGGTACGTGCAACAAACGTATATATGGTTTGCTATATTATAGTTTTTTCCGTATCCGTATTCCTTGTGGCTATTGAAAACTACGACCTTATCACAAGCTTTACTTCAGTTGCCGCAACGTTAAACAACGTAGGTCCGGGTCTTGAGCTGGTCGGTCCTATGGGAAACTTCGGATTTTTTAACCCATTCACTAAGCTTGTATTGATATTTGATATGCTTGCAGGCAGACTTGAGCTTTTCCCCATGCTTATTCTATTTTTCCACGGAACGTGGAAAAAATAAATACACCTTTTAATATTTAAACAACAAGGAGAATTAAAATGAGCACTCTTCACATTACCGACCATCCGCTGATAGTTCATAAGCTTTCGATTATGAGAAACAAAAATACGGGTTCAAAGGATTTCCGCGAGCTACTTGAGGAAATCGCAATGCTTATGGGATATGAGCTTACACGCGATCTTCCGCTTGAGGACGTTGAAATTGAAACCCCCGTTGCCAAAATGACTGCAAAAAGAGTATCAGGCAAAAAGCTGGCTATCGTTCCAATACTACGCGCAGGTCTCGGAATGGTTGACGGACTGCAAAAGCTTGTTCCCGTCGCTAAGGTAGGACATATCGGTCTTTACCGCGATCCCGAAACACACCAACCGGTTGAGTATTACTGCAAGCTTCCTCTTGATATTGAGGAACGCACGGTAATTCTCGTCGACCCAATGCTCGCGACGGGCGGCTCTGCTTGCGATGCCTTGACTATGCTCAAAGCAAAGGGCTGTAGCGATATACGCTTTATGTGTCTCGTTGCCGCGCCCGAAGGTGTCAAGGCGGTTCAGGATGCACATCCCGACATAGATATATATACCGCCTCACTCGACGAGTGTCTTAACGATCACGCATATATTGTTCCCGGTCTTGGTGACGCAGGTGACAGAATATTCGGAACGATCTGATAAAAGCAATACCCGCCCGTTGAAAATCGGGCGGGTATTATCTCTATACTATTTAGTTAAAACTCTTCACTATCGTAAGGACTTTTACCGTCGTTATCTGCCTCAAAATCCTCTTTAGATGCTCCACAAAGTGGACATGTCCAATCGGCAGGAAGATCCTCGTAATCTGTACCCGGCTCAATACCATTTTCAACATCACCCTTATAAGGCTTATAAACGTAACCACAAAGCTCACAAATATAATTCATAACGTCCTCCATATTTTCTATTATTTGTTCAACAATATATATAATAATACTACACTATTATATTGTCAAGAGGAATATTGCAACTTTTATATCTCCTGCGATATTTTTGTATATATGTACTATATTTTGAAAGTTTTTTTATTTAATATGTATATTTTGCCATTGTTTTTTGCCCTTTTCGTTCTATAAAAATATATTTTTCATATAATTTCGTAGCAACGGTATTCGAGGTGTAAATGGATAGGCTAAAAAAATTTTTCGTAAACGGTATTCTTATGACGTTAGTAGCTCTGGCTACACGTTATGTTTCGGTTGGCTTCAATATATATTTATCAAACAAGATCGGCGCCGTATCGATGGGATTATTTACACTCGTCTCAAGCGTTTACGGCTTTGCTTTGACTGTTGCAACGTCGGGAATTAATCTTGCCACCACCAAGCTTGTTTCGGAGACCCTTGGAATAGGTCAGAAAAAGGACTCCTTCAACACCTCCGGCACCGTCTTTGCGATAATGAAAAAAAGTCTGCTTTTTGCCCTATCTGTCAGCTCGGTATCTGCCATTATTCTCTTTCTTTGCGCCAATTATATAGGTACGGAAATACTCGGAGATAATCGCACCGTTTCTTCATTGCAGATTCTCGCCTTTTCTCTGCCGCCAATCGCTCTGTCGTCGTCCCTCAGCGGATATTTTACAGCGTTGCGGCAGGTACATAAAAATGCGTTTATACAGATCTTCGGTCAGGCATCAAGAATTTATCTTTGCGTGATCCTGCTTTCTGCTGTCATAGCTGATGACACAAAAAGTGCCTGTATAGCTATAGTAAGCGCTACTGCAATATCAGAGACACTTTGCTTTGTACTTCACGCGATCATGTTTATGATAGAAAGGAAAAAGAGCAGAACGGGATCTGACATAAAAATAACCGATAAAGCACTGCCTTCAAGGCTTATAGCTATTACAGTACCCGTCGCGCTCAGCGCATATATGCGATCTACGCTTATAACCGTAGAGCATCTTCTTATCCCGTGGGGACTTGAGCAAAGCGGCGTTGGACGTGATTCATCACTTGCCTCATATGGAACACTGCACAGTGTTATCTTCCCTCTCATTCTGTTCCCGGCAGCCATATCCTCGTCGTTTGCAGGGCTTCTCATTCCCGAGATCTCGGAATCTGATGCGGCGGGAGACCCACAGCGAATTGAACGGATAGTCACACGTGTTATAAAAACCGTACTGATCTATGCAATAGGTACAGCAGGAATAATGATGTGTTTATCAAGTGAGCTTGCAAGCGTCTTAATTCCCCAAACCGATTCCGCGCACTTTATTATTATGATTGCGCCGCTTATTCCCATAATGTATCTTGATACCTCTGTGGACTCTATACTCAAGGGACTCGGATACCAATTCTACACCATGGTGATAAATATAGTAGACGCCTCTCTCTCGGTTATTCTTGTATGGATACTTCTGCCGCGATTCGGCATAATGGGATACGTTATAACCGTATATTTTACCGAGATCGTAAATGCTACGCTGAGTATTACGAAGCTGCTCGTAGTAACGAAAGCCAAGATCAGGATATTCGATTGGATAGTAAAACCTATAACGAGCGCAATAATATCAACCGCTGTAATACGCTACGTTCTGGGAGCTCTAAACAGCTTTGCACAAAGCAGGCTTGATATTTTCGTCCACGTAGCTCTCATAGGAATCATTTACCTCGCTCTATTGGTATTATTCCGTGTCATTTCTCCAAAAAAGGTCAAAAGATCTGTGCTCGGGCTTATACGTTCATAAAAAATGGTTGCAGCTGCCATAGGCCGCTGCAACCATTTTTTAATCTATTTCTTCAGTATTTTCTTTATGGAAGCAACTATGCTTGCGCTATCAACTCCCGCGCTTTCATATATACTCCTTGAGCTTTCACTGACCGCAACAAAGCTGTCATCTGTTGCAAGTATTCCATAGGCGATGCCTGCATCGTCAAGATATTTTGAAAGCTTATCTGCAAGATTCATTCCTGCGCCGCCCGAACGTATCTCCTCCTCAAGAAACAGTATAGCGCACGTATCATCAGTAATCACTCGCTTAATTCGCTCTGCGCTCTCATTATATGGCTTAAGTATTTCAAGTAGCGCAATGCCAACGCTTATTCCCTCTTGCGACAACAGATCTGCGGCGCGCATCGCCTCGCGTACTATCCTGCCGTGTGTAACTATAAGCACCCGACGCATATCTCCTGCGATAAAATCGCATTTAATTCCTATATCGTCAAAGCTTTGCTCACGGTAAAATCTTTCAATGACCTCCGCGCATTCATTCCCCGAAGGATAGCGTATTGCCGTGGGAACGTTCTCGTACAACGCCGCCCTCATTGATGCGATAAGCCCATTATAGGTTATCGGCGTATATATCTTAACATTGGGAATATGCGAGAGGAAGGAAACGTCAAATATGCCGTGATGAGTTGCGCCGTCCTTTGGATTAAGACCTGCACGGTCTATCATGATCGTTACGGGAAGGCTTTGCAGGGCTATATCGTGTACTATATTATCGTACCCTCTCTGTAGAAAAGTAGAATATATGGCTACAAATGGCTTTTTACCGTTTGCAGCAAGACCTGCAGCAAAGGTTAATGCGTGTTCCTCTGCTATACCGACGTCAAAAAATCGCGCGGGATAAGTACAACGCCATTCTTCAAGTCCCGTTCCGTCGCTCATCGCAGCGGTTATTGCACAAATATTTTCATTACGCACTCCCATCTCAACAAGAGCGTGTCCCATGGTAAGCGAAAAGCTATCAGTTACCGATGCAGAACTGTTCGGCGCCATACTGTGATAGCTTGCAGGGGCTTCCTCTGCGGGCATATATCCCTTTCCCTTTCTGGTATTTATGTGAACTATCACGCTTTCATTACACTTCTTTGCCTGACTGAGCAGATTTTCTACCGCATTATAATCATTGCCGTCTATAGGTCCAAGATATGTCAATCCCATACTCTCAAAATAATTGGAGCCGTACAGGGCGTTTTTGAACATCATTTTTACACGCTTTATACAGTTAAAGAGTGCATTTCCCACAAACGGAATTTTCTTAAAAAATATTCCCGTGGCTCGTTTGGTCTTAAAATACCCCGCGCTTGTACGAATTCTGGAAAGATGTGACGCAAAGCGACCTATGTTCTTGGAGATCGACATTTCATTTTCATTGAGAATGATAATCAGCCGAAGATCCTTTCTACAGTTATTGAGTGCCTCGTGGATCATTCCTCCTGTATAAGCGCCGTCTCCGACCACTGCTACCGTATAAGCATCAGATCCGTTAAGTCGGTCAGCCGTAGCAAAACCGAGCGCGGCAGACAGTGAGGTTGAGCTGTGACCTGCACCGAAGCAATCATGCTCGCTCTCGCTTCTCTTCTGAAATCCGCTGAGGCCTCCGCTCTGCCTTATGGTGTCTATCTCACCATATCGCCCCGTCAGCATTTTATGAACGTAGCTTTGATGACCAACATCGAATATAATATGGTCCTTTGGAGACTCAAACACACGGTGTAATGCCATCGTAAGCTCGACTACTCCGAGATTTGAAGCAAGATGACCTCCGTTATTAGATACGACCCGAACAAGCTCTGCGCGTATCTCCTCCGCCACCTTGTCAAGCTTATCACGTGGAATAGCGCGAAAATCCTCAGGAGAGGATATTTGGGTAAGATATTCAATTTTTTCCAATGATTGCTTTTGAGTATCCATCTCCAACGTCCATCCCTCAATTTACTGCTGAGACGAGAGCCGAAGCCAAAGCTTCGGCTCTCGTCTGTCGCCTTAAAATTATATTCTTTCAAACGCTTCCTTTATTTTCGGAAGCTTTGCGTCTGCCTGCGCCTTATCGGCACCGCGCACAGAGAAATAGAACTTGCATTTAGGCTCTGTACCGCTGGGACGTACCGCAACCCAGCTACCGTCCTCAAGAATAAATCTAAGAACGTTAGACTTTGGAAATCCGAGTGCGGACATTTCATCAGACTCGTAATCCTCCATCTTTACAACGGCAATTCCCGCCGCAGATGTCGGAGGATCGTTGCGTAAGCCGTTTACAAGTGCCTTGATCTTATCTGCGCCATCTATTCCCTTAAAGCCAAAATTATCAAGAGCGTCAAGGTAGAAGCCGTGCTTCTTATAAAGCTCGCCAAGAACGTCAATAAGCGTCTTGCCCATCGTGTGATAGTATGCCGCCGCCTCGCAAAGCATCAATGATGCCTGAACAGCATCCTTATCTCTTACAAAGGGGGCAATAAGACAGCCGTAGCTTTCCTCGTATCCGAATACGAATTGGCGATCACCCGCAAGCTCGTGCTGATATATTTTATCTCCGATAAACTTAAAGCCCGTAAGCGTTTTCTCGGTCGCTACACCATAATCCGCACAGATGCGGTCGCCTATATCGGAAGTAACTACCGTGTTAAACATAACTCCGTTCTTGGGAAGCGTTCCCTCCTCGGTCTTTCTTGACAAAATGTACTCAAGAAGAACTGCCGCAGACTGATTTCCCGTCATACGAGCATATTTTCCGTCCTGCTTTACCGCAACGCCGAGACGGTCGCAGTCAGGGTCGGTGGTAATAATTATATCTGCGTCATTCTTCTGCGCGTATTCATAGCACAGGGTGTATGCGTCGTCTGTTTCGGGATTGGGATTTTTGGTGTTTTCAAATTCGGTGTTGGGATAACACTGCTCCTCTACGGGAATTACGTTGTATCCCAAGCGTGAGAGAACCTCGCGCACGGGAATGTTTCCCGTTCCGTGCTGAGGCGAATATACTATCTTAATATCCTTCTTTACGTTCGGTGTGACGCATATCTCCATTACCCTATTGTAATAGATCTCGTCAAGCTCGCCCGAAACCATCTCTATAAGCTCTCCCGCTTCATCTCTGCTGAGAGACTTGACCGAAAGCGGATCCTTTACACGTGCTATCTCGGCAACGACGAGATCGTTTACGTCGGGAACGAGCTGACATCCACGCTCATCATAAAGCTTATATCCGTTGTACTCCGGGGGATTATGAGATGCGGTTATCATTACGCCGCCGAAGGCTCCAAGCTCACGCACAGCAAAAGAAAGCTCGGGCGTGGGTCTGAGAGAATCAAATACGTATGCCTTTATTCCGTTAGCCGCAAGAACTCCCGCTGTTTCAAGGCAAAAATCCACACTGTAGCGGCGATTATCATGAGCAATGACCACACCGCGGCGGCAAGCATCCTCGCCCGCCTTTTTTATATACTCTGCAAAGCCCTTTGTGGTCTTGCGTATAATGTATTTATTGATACGATTGGTTCCTATTCCAATAATTCCGCGCAAGCCTCCGGTGCCGAATTCGAGATCGTATAGAAATCTTTCCTTTATCTCCTTATCGTCGTTTTCAATAGAAACGAGCTCCGCTCTGTCGTTCTCGTCAATATTTGCGCTGTTACGCCATTCGTTATACTTATCAAGATAGTTCATCTGTTTCTCCTTGTTAAAAAAACTACTTAGATATTATAACCTATTTTCTCAAAATTTTCAACACTAAAATATAAAATATCCGAAAAAGAAGTGATTTTTTTATCAAAATCAGTAATTTATCAAATTCAATTCCATTTTTTTGCAATATTCGGCATATAAACTATGTGAAAAATTCAAAAAAGAGGTCGCGGACGACCTCTTTTTTAGTCAGCAGTTGCACTTTCCGCCAAGATCCATTTTGGGCGGAACGTATCCGGGAGGGCAAAATTCTGCCGTTGGGAAAGCCATATTTTTGAATATAGCGCAGGGATCATCATCCTCGGGTGATATACATTCCTTATCGGGAACACAATACTCTGTCGCGTGAATAAGATACTGCGCAGGGCGAACGATCCGGACTACCGAGAATATACCGAGTGAAACCGTGAGGTATCTTCCCTCGCCGTCTGCAAGACGTCCGTTGATGCGTGTTGCGATCGAATCTGGAATATCGTCACAGCAGCAACAGCAGCAACAGCAGCTATCGTCGGGCTCGCGCACCTTTGCATTAAGAATTATAGGATCTACCACCTCTACTATGGCTATAGGCACGTTTTTGGTCGAGCAGCAGGGCTCGGGAACAGCACAATAATCAGACGAGTCTGGATTGCTCTTGAATACGCTTACATTGCTCTCACCGCCGTATAGTATAACTCTCTTTTCAAGCACTGCTATACCCTCAAATTCCTGACTTCTGCCGCCGCAAAGGCAAGCCTCGAAGGTTATTTTAATGTAGAATTTGATGGTAACAGCGTAAAAACCGCGATTAAACTTTACGGGATCTATACCTATATAAGTCCACGTAATGCAGGCGTTTTTCGCGCGAACGTTTGTCGTGTGCTCAATTATATCGTTGCCAAAATCAGTAAGTAGTACCTTTACGTCCTCAAAGCAATCGCGATCACGGCATGAATCCAGTATCCGATTGGTCTCAATCGATACCGTCTCGCTCTTTGAGCCGTTTTTATCCGATATACCGCAAGGAAATCTGTTATCTTGCATAGATAAAATCCTCCTAAAACATTTGTGAGCATGGCTCTTCCTTAACATAATATGCAGAAGCGTATCTTTTGACAATTCTTTTGTATAAAATATCCGACGCAAAATTTTTCAAAAATAAAATACTATTTTTTCAAAAAGGCTTGACAAGTTCAAAATTTTGTAGTATAATACTGACGTTGTGCAAAGCATTGTGCCTTGGAGAGCTTGCTCCAAGTAAAACTTAAAGCTCTATATGCGAGAGTGGCGGAACTGGCAGACGCGCACGTTTGAGGGGCGTGTAGTTCACACTGTACGGGTTCAAGTCCCGTTTCTCGCACCAAACAAAAGAAAGACCAAACACAGTTTGGTCTTTCTTTTGTTTTATACGAATAT
>CAZSSE010000058.1:0-8797 GCA_964609165.1 uncultured Lachnospiraceae bacterium | reverse complement strand
AATCTGCAAAGCGCGTAAAGAGAAAATGCGTCACCCACGATTATAAGCAATCTCCACGACGAAAATTGCATAGGCTTGTGAGCATTCAATGTAATGGACTTTACCTGAAATGCGTCGGTCTTATCTGTAGAAAACTTAAATCTTATATTCTCCACGTCACCCGAAAGATCGAGTATGATATACTCGCTCCGTTCGTTTCCTCTGATCGCTCTTGCCGAGGCAACGTTCATTCGGTAATCCACAGAATACGTAGCATCTGTGGCATCGATATTAATATCCACGTAGGACGCCTTGCGACCCGAGATCTCTCCCTCAAGGTACTCAAGGTCGATCCGCACCGTACCTATTTTCTGCCCCACTCCGATAAATTCCAAGCGTGGATTTGAGCCGGCGGTAGATACGTAATCGGTGCGCTCGGAATTAAAATTATACTGCCTTGCGCTGTCAAGATCAAGCTCTGTCTCCTCATATCCACCGCCTACCAAATGATAGGAATGAAAATTGAAAACAAAAAGCTCAAGCAAAACGGCAACGGCAACAAGAACAATTCCAAACCTGCGCGTGCCCTTCTCTTTTGCAAATATTAAAAATGCTGCTACAAGCAATATCACTGCAAGTATATATATATAAAGGCTCATAAACGACTGTCCTTTCAAGCAGTTAAAATAACCATACATATTACTAATTATATCATAAAAAAGTATTTTTGTACATACCTTTTATCAAGCCTTTTTAAATTTTTCGTCAAAAAGTCAAAAGGACAGAGAAACAAAGCTTCTCTGTCCTTGGAATATTACATATTTTCAAATCAACCCATTGTGGAATAGTTGGGTGCTTCCTTAGTGATATTGATGTCGTGTGGGTGAGATTCCTTAAGTCCTGCGCCAGTGATGCGTACAAACTTACCGTTTCTGCGAAGATCGTCGATCGTGGGAGCTCCGCAATATCCCATACCCGAGCGCAAACCGCCCATAAGCTGATAAACAGTATCCGAAAGCGGGCCCTTAAAGGGTACACGTCCTTCAACGCCCTCGGGAACGAGCTTCTTATTGCCCTCTTGGAAATATCTGTCTTTTGATCCGCTCTCCATAGCCGCAATAGATCCCATTCCGCGATATACCTTGAAGCGTCTGCCCTGATAAAGCTCCTCTGCTCCGGGGCTTTCCTCACAGCCTGCAAACATCGATCCGATCATAACAGTCGATGCGCCTGCCGCTATAGCCTTGACAATATCGCCGCTATACTTAAGACCGCCGTCGGCGATAACGGGAATATTGTACTTATCAGCGACCTCAGTCGCATCGCAAATAGCTGTGATCTGCGGAACTCCGATACCTGCAACGACACGAGTAGTACAGATAGATCCGGGGCCGATACCGACCTTGATAGCGTCAGCACCGGCATTGATAAGCTCATATGCCGCATCGCCTGTAGCAATGTTACCTGCAATGACCTGAACCTCGGGGAATGCATTCTTTACCTCAAACACCTTATTGATAATATTCTGCGAATGACCGTGCGCCGAATCAAGAACGAGGAAATCGACACCTGCGTCAATAAGAGCACCGGCTCTGTCAAGGCAATCCTTGGTTACTCCGATAGCCGCACCGCAGATAAGTCTGCCGCGCGCGTCCTTAGCGGAGTTAGGATACTTTGTTGCCTTTTCAATGTCCTTGATAGTGATAAGTCCCTTAAGAACGTTGTTCTTGTCTACCAAGGGGAGCTTTTCTATCTTTCTCTGACGAAGGATCTCCTGCGCCTCTGCAAGTGTAGTGCCCTCGGGAGCGGTAACGAGATTATCCTTTGTCATAACGTCGGCAATTCTACCGTTAAAATCAACGAGGAAGCGCATATCGCGGTTTGTAATAATACCTATGATACGTCCCTCGCCGTCGCAAATCGGGACACCGGAGATCTTAAACTTACGCATAAGATTCTCAGCCTCGTAAACGTAATTATCCGGTCCCAAGAAAATAGGGTTAGTAATAACGCCATTCTCGCTTCTCTTAACTCTGTCAACGTTATCTACCTGAGCGTCAATAGACATATTTTTGTGAATAGTTCCCGCGCCGCCCTCACGAGCAATGGCGATAGCAAGATTTGCCTCAGTAACCGTGTCCATAGCAGAGCTGAGAACAGGTATGTTGAGCGAGATCTTGTTGGTAAGACGGGTCTTCAACGATACGTCCGCCGGCAAAACGTCACTCTTTGCAGGAATGAGAAGCACGTCGTCAAAGGTAAGACCTTCCTTAATAAACTTAGAATTGTAATCCATGAAACCCTCCCGATTGCAGATAGTATGATATTACATAGTATTATAACAAATTTCGGTTTGAATGTCAAGAATTTTTCCGCCAAAATATTTGGTCTTTCTGCTTTTATTTTCTGTATTCCGACCAATTTTATATACAAATACCACAAGAGGTGTTTTTTATGCCAAACAAAAACCGATTTATTTTTTCTTTTATTGCTTTCATAATAATTTTCGTTATGATCTGCTCGTTATTATTCACGCTCTCTTCTGTATTGCTCAAAAACGAGGACGAGGAAGTTGATCTTACCACAAAATATCCTGTTGTGATAATAGACGCAGGACACGGCGGCGAGGATGGCGGAGCAATAGGTATCGACGGAACCCTTGAGAAGAATCTGAATCTTGACATCGCGCAAAAGCTTTTCGATACCCTCACGCAAAGCGGAATAGAGTGTGTTATGACACGAACGGAGGACACACTGCTATATGACAAAAATCAGGACTATGAGGGACGTAAAAAGGCACTTGACATGCAAGCGCGGCTCGCAATTGCAGAAAGATACGATAACGCCATATTCGTAAGTATTCATCAAAATTCCTTTCCAGTCGAAAAATATAACGGCTTTCAGGCATACTATTCGCCGAATGATCCAAGCTCGCAGGTGCTTGCAACCATGACCGAAAGCAAAGTACGTGAAAAGCTCCAGCCATCAAATAAGAGGGCGGCAAAATGCTCCGACGGAAAAATATTTCTTCTCGACAAGCTCACCTGCCCCGCAGTGCTTCTTGAATGTGGATTCATCACAAATGCAGAGGAGTGTGCACGCCTCGGCACCGAGGAATACCGCACTCAGCTTGCATATACTCTGTCGGACGCAATAATAGCTTTTTTAAATCAAAATACAGAATAATTTTGTATTCTACTTGAAATTTGAGCGTATCGGGTGTATAATTATCTTGAGTACGATAATTGGAGGTGCCTTGATGAAGGGACTCAAAACAATTTATATATGCTCCGAGTGTGAATACGAAAGCGCAAAATGGCTTGGCAAATGTCCTAAATGTAACGCATGGAACAGCTTTGTAGAGGATGTCGAGCAGATCTCTGCCCCAAGCTCTCCAAAGCGCACGTCTGTCCTCCACGCGGGCGAAAGCCGAGCAGAAAAATTTTCAGAGCTTGAAGCACCTCTGTACATAAGAAGTGCGACCGGGCTCTCCGAGCTTGACCGAGTGCTCGGAGGCGGACTTGTTGCAGGCTCAGCGGTGCTTATCTCGGGCGAGCCCGGAATAGGAAAATCAACTCTGCTTTTGCAGATATGCGATACTCTCGGTGCCGAGCGCAGAGTTCTGTACGTGTCGGGTGAGGAATCGAGCGGACAGATAAAGCTGCGCGCCGAAAGACTTTCGGTCAGCGGAAAAAATCTCTATATCCTCACCGAAACAAACATTGAAAATATTCTTAACGAGGCTAAAAAAATAAAACCCGACGTTATCATTGCCGATTCTGTGCAGACTATGTATTCCGACGTTATCTCATCCTCGCCCGGAAGTGTTGCAAACGTCAAGGAGGTAGCTCTTGCCTTTATCGGCAAGGCAAAGACCGAGGGTATCTCGGTGATACTTGTCGGACACGTCAACAAGGAGGGCAGCATCGCCGGTCCAAAGGTACTTGAGCACATGGTAGATGCTGTTATCAATTTTGAGGGCGACAAGCGGCAAAGCTACCGCATCATCCGCGCTCAAAAAAATCGCTTTGGCTCTACAAACGAGATCGGAGTTTTTGAGATGACCGACAAGGGGCTGCGACAGGTAGTAAATCCCTCGGAGATGCTTCTTTCCGACCGCCCGACAGATATTTCGGGAAACTGCGCCGTATGTACTATGGAGGGCTCACGCCCGATAGTTGCCGAAATACAGGCGCTCGTTACGCAGACGGTATTCCCCGCTCCGCGGCGTACCTCAAACGGTATAGACTACAGCCGCACCTGTCTTATACTTGCGGTGCTTGAAAAGCGTCTCGAGCTTGAATTTTCGGGAAGCGACGTTTATCTTAACGTCATAGGCGGACTTGAAATAGACGAGCCTGCGTCGGATCTCGGCATAGCTATGGCACTGATCTCCTCGCTTACAGATAAAAAAATACCCGACCAGCTTATTGCTATCGGTGAAATAGGACTTGCGGGAGAGATACGCGGCGTCTCTCACGTAGAACAGCGCGTAAAGGAAGCTGCCCGTCTCGGCTTTACCGATGCCCTGCTGCCAGTGCATAATGCGCAGAGCTGCCCGCGCATCGAGGGAATAAAGATACATTCGGTAAAAAATATTTACGATATTATCAAGTTTTTAAAGCAGGACAGATAGGACAAGCATATGACATTGATGTATTTTGATATAAAATTTTAGCCGAAAGCTCCAAGAGACTGGAGTTCACGTTGCATAATGACGGAAAAGGCTATACCGTCAATGGAATAGCATATCAAAAGATGGTGATTGGGCTAATTATACCGGCAGCTATACCGTAACCTACAATTATACCGGCGAATAAAGATCTTACAAAAAAAGAGAGAACGTTTCGGATCGACCGATTCGTTCTCTCTTCTGTCGTTATAGGGGCTTTAGCTTAGCCAATACTGCATTTCGGCAAATGCAATGCTCGCAATACTGTCCTTTTCTTATCTTTCATATATCTCCGCAATATCCGCAAGACCTGCGCCATATCTTGGATCCTCATTTTCGGTGCGCATCAGTATTCTGACATCTGCAACCGAATTTGGCAGGACGTCGAAGAATGGAGAAATATACTCTCCATTGGTATATTCATCTACAGTTGCAATAAGCTTTCCGTTAACGTAGAACTCTGCATAGTGGAAGCGTATATAAGAAAATCTTAGGCTGCAGTGAGTTTTCTTAGTGATCCTTGGCTGAACACGGTATATTCTCCAACCGTCGTGAAAATCTGGTTGATGACAGTATTTTACAAGCTCAACGGGGATAAACGTGTTCACATCATTGTCGGCAAGCTCCACCAGCGGATCGGGTCTGTAATCCGTAACATCGGACATGGTAAAGCCGCCAAGAGAAGAAACGTTAGCGGATTGTACGACGACAGGCTCGTCAACGCTTATTACCTTAAGCTCTACGATCTGCTCCTCCAATCCTTCGGAATACACTCTCACGCTTATAGCATCAGCACCGACATTCGAGGTAACGAGTGCTTGGCAAAGTCCGCAGTAAGCGTGTCTCTCGGGAAGCACATCGGATTCGTGGCTCTTGGGGTCTCCGTTTCCTACACCACGCAGGTATCCGTCGCCCATAACCTCAAATTTAATAAGATTATCGGCGTCCGGCACAACGACGCCACACTTATCCCTGACGCTCACGTTGAGCACCACCGTGTCCTGACCGTCGTTCTTTATATCAAGCGTATTTGCCTCAACAGATACGGCGTAAGGCTTGCCTGCGGTCCTCTGCTCTGCCCGAGCCACACATTTACCGTTTCTGTATGCCTTTGCGCTTATGCGACCTCTCTCAAATTCAACCTGCCATTCTGGCGTGTTGGTGCAAACATCGTTTGCCTTTCTTCCAAGCGATCTTCCGTTGAGGAAAAGCTCAACCTCGTCACAGTTGCTGACCGCCATAACACGAACAATATCTCCCTTTTTCCAATTCCAATGAGGAAGCAGGTGCACCATGGGCTTATCTGTAAAGCAAGCCTTGTTGAAATAGAAGGAATCCTTTGGAAATCCGCAAGTGTCCATTATACCGAACTGTGAGGACACAGAGGGCCATCTGAACGGTGTCGGTTCTCCACGGTAGTCAAATCCCGTCCATATAAATATTCCTGCAAAATAATCGTTCTTGCGAACAAAATCCCACGTCTCACGTACAGTCTGTCCCCACGGAACCGTTTCCTCGTCGTAATTCGTCAGCAGTTGTGCGTTTTCTCTGTCGGAAAGGTAGCAGCCTCGCGTAGTTACCGCACTGTTGTTTTCCGAGCCGATAATTGGCTGTGTGGGGTGTTTTTTGTGCATGGCATCAATATTTCGTATCGAATAATTTATACCCGTAACATCCATCTCAAGACCTGCGCCCTCCATCGTGCCGTTTATTGCTCCTGTAATAAGGCGCGAATCGTCAAGATGCTCTACGACGCTTCTCATTCTGCGGAATATTTTAGTGCCCTCATCTGTGTTTTGGAGCGGCTCCTCGTTAAAGAGCGACCAGAAGATCACGGACGGGTGATTACGGTCACGACGTACCATAACATCAAGATATTCAAGCACCTCTGTACGGGCTTCAAATCTGCGGTTTTCGTCCATAACGATAAGTCCTAACTCATCGCAAGCATCAAGAATCTCCTTTGCGGGAAGATTGTGCGCCGATCTGTAGGCATTAGTGCCCATCTCCTTTAGGCGCTTTATTCTGTAATATTGCACCGAATCGGGCACCGCTACGCCAAGTCCTGCATGATCCTGATGATTGCAGGTTCCCTTTATCTTAAGCGGTCTGCCGTTAAGGAAAAAGCCCTTTTCGGCGTCTATAGAAAAGGTACGGAAGCCTATACGCGTGCTTTCGGTGTCGACTACCTCTCCGTCCTTCAATACGTCTATCTTAAGAGTATAAAGCTTGGGGTTATCAACGTCCCAACGGGTAGGACGGCTGACCGAAAGCTTTTGATTTACAACTGTCTTTGCCGCGTAATCGCAGATAGTCTCCGCCGAAAGGCTTTCCGCAACCACTGTATCTCCATCGCAAAGCGTCGCTCGAGTTACCGCGTTTACAGGACTGTAGTTACTGTTTTCAAGCGTAGTCTCTACCTCAACGCTCCAAGAATTTTTAGTTCCCTTTTTAAGCACGGGCTTACCGAATATTCCGTTGTGAGCTATATGGAGCTTTTCCTTCGCATAAAGTCTTACGTGGCGGTATATTCCCGCTCCCTCATACCACCAGCCCTCTGTTTCAAAGCCATT
The DNA here is from genome assembly GCA_964609165.1 of uncultured Lachnospiraceae bacterium. Classification (GTDB taxonomy): domain Bacteria; phylum Bacillota; class Clostridia; order Oscillospirales; family CAG-272; genus HGM12713. The sequence continues at coordinate 1,573 of CAZSSE010000058.1, read as the reverse complement.
GATATGGACGGCAAGCGTGTTAGCTCTGCCATCAAAGTAAGCACGCTCGGTTATATCGAAGCATGTTTCTGTGTATGCGCTGAATGAGCGAGCCATGAGAGAACCGTTAAAATAAAATTCCGCGTTGACCGCCGTTCCCTCAAAGCAAAGCAAAAGCTGCTTATCAGCAAGCGAAGCGTCAAGCAAAAACGACTTTCTGTACCAAGCGTTATCACGTGTACGGTAGCCGTGTGAATAAAGATTTTCAGGCTGCATATCGCTTTCCGACAAATAGTCATGCGGAAGATCTACTACTCTCCATTCTTTATCATCACAATGCTTTCCCGCCGCGCCGAGAGCTGTGCCCGCCTTGCATTTACTGTATGAATAATTATAGCTGTTAACATTTTCGTTCTCGAAATCGCCGAGATGGAATTTCCACTCTCGATCCATATCGATAAGTATTCTGCCCATTTTAATAATCTCCTTTAAAAATCAGCCATATCGGCTCGAAAGTAAAATATTATACCAAATTAAAATCCGATTGTCAATACTATTATGATATATTTTTTAACTTTTTTAAAATGAGCTTTTTCTTTGATAGCACGGACATGGCAAAAACGGGCGGTTTTGTCAGCCTCAGAATGAGGCGAGATAAAAGAAAATGCCCTGCGTAAAGCAGAGCATTGTTCTTTTATCTCTTTGAGAACTGAGGTGCACGACGTGCTCCTTTGAGTCCGTACTTCTTTCTTTCCTTCATACGAGGGTCACGAGTGAGGAAGCCTGCTGCCTTAAGAGCGGGCTTGTTGTTCTCGTCAGCCTGTACGAGAGCTCTTGCAAGACCGTGACGGATAGCGCCTGCCTGACCGGAAAGACCGCCGCCGTTTACGTTTGCGATAATATCGAACTTGCCGGCAGTGCCTGTAACACCGAAGGGCTGGTTTACGATGAGCTTGAGTGTCTCAAGACCAAAGTAATCGTCGATATCCTTCTTGTTTATCGTGATAGCGCCTGTGCCGGGAACTATGCGAACACGGGCAATACTCTTCTTTCTTCTACCTGTACCGTAGAAGTAGGGCTTAGAACTTGTATACATCTGCGCGTCCTCCTTACTTAAATCTCAACCGCTACGGGCTTCTGCGCAGCGTGGTTGTGCTCAGCACCTGCAAATACCTTAAGTCTGGTAATAGACTTAGCGCCGATAGAGTTGTGAGGAAGCATTCCCTTTACTGCAAGCTGCATAGCAAGCTCGGGCTTGGTAGCCATAAGGGTCTTGTACTGTACCTCTTTAAGTCCGCCGATATAACCGGTGTGACGTCTGTAGTACTTCTGCTCAAGCTTCTTACCTGTGAGAACTGCCTTCTCTGCATTGATAATGATAACGAACTCACCGCAATCTACGTGAGGGGTGAACTCGGGACGGTGCTTACCGCGAAGGATGTTTGCGGCTGCAACTGCGACACGGCCCATGGGCTTGCCTGCTGCATCGATAACATACCACTTGCGCTCAACCGTTTCAACTTTTGCCATATAGGTTGACATTGCCAATCTCCTCCAAAAATTAAAGTTTATTTTTCATACTCGCATATTATAC
>CAZSSE010000057.1:0-8906 GCA_964609165.1 uncultured Lachnospiraceae bacterium | reverse complement strand
TCCTCGCTTGAGCTCAAGCTCGCGCTCATATGTTATATGTCTGTACACGCACCCGCCGCACGAAAGCGGAGCCTCGCAAAAGCTCTCGTCAATTCGATCACCCGACGGCTCTATTATATCCAAGAGCTTTGCCACGGCAAAGCTCTTGTTGACCTTTATGACCCTTGCTCTCACTCTGTCTCCGCTGACCGCGCCGCGCACGAATACGACCTGTCCGCCGAGACGTCCGACACCGTTGCCGAGATTGTTCAGATCTGTGATCTCAAGCTCGATGATCTGATCCTTAGTCATAAATATAATATTCCTTACCGTTATCAAGGCAAATACATCCGAGAGGCTCGTCGTAAGCCGCTCCGCAATCTATAAATACAGATCCCTCACCGTGATATATCTTGCCCTTCTCTGCACCCTCTATCTCATAAGTAGGCTTGTGTCCGACGACAAGCGTTACACCGTCAATGAGCTGATAATTGGGATCGACAGACTCGTATATGAAATCCTCGGGCATATAATCCTCCAAGGGTGTGTCGGCGTCGTAGTCGGCAATTCCCGCATGAACGAGCAAGTACTTGCGGCCTCCTGCCTCTACCTCCTCGTAGAGCGACATATCCTCAAGATACTCAAGCGCTCCCTCCTTCATATCGTCGTCAAGTGCCTTAAAGCCCTCCATTGTCCTTGCGCCGCCCTCCTGTATCCACTCGGTCATCTTGCCTATCGCCTCGGGATCGGGCGTAGCACCGCCGAGCATCCTGTCAAGCTCACGCAAAAGCTCCAGAGCGCGAAGATCACACTCGCCCACTATCGGAATGACATTGTATCTCATACTGAGATCGCACAAAAGCTCAATCGGCTCATCGCCGTAGTCCACTATGTCACCTATAACGTACATAACGTCGTCATCGCCAAAGCGTATCTCCTTTAGAAGTTTTTTAAATTTATCAAAGCAACCGTGAAGGTTGGCAACTGCATACGTCATATTTTTCTCCTTTAAGCTCAGCTTATAGCCTTTATTCTGTTTCCGTTTACAATATCGCACTCAATGTCGGGCGCAATATCGGCGATCATCCTGCAAAGCATCTCACATACGGGAAACTCGGTATAAAAATGTCCCGCCTCTATAAGATTTATCGACGTTCCGATAAGGTCGGGCGTATCGGTCATCAAATGATAGTCTATTCTTCCGCTCACAAAAGTATCAGCACCCGCAGCTATCGCGGCTGATATAAAGCCCTTGCCGTCACCGCCGAGCACCGCCACTCTTCTGACCTCTCTGCATCCGTCCGATGTAAGCACGAACGGGCATCCGAGAACATTCTTTACCTTTTTGGCAAAATCTTCAAGTCTCATTGGCTCCTTAAGCTCTCCAACCCGTCCGAGAGGAAGCCCGTCACCCTCAAAGGTATCTACAGCATCAAGCCCGAGCACCGAAGCAAGCGTGTCGTTTACTCCGCCGTCAAGTGCATCGAGCCGTGTGTGGAAGGACATAACCGCTATACCGGCATCCGAGAACATTCTTTACCTTTTTGGCAAAATCTTCAAGTCTCATTGGCTCCTTAAGCTCTCCAACCCGTCCGAGAGGAAGCCCGTCACCCTCAAAGGTATCTACAGCATCAAGCCCGAGCACCGAAGCAAGCGTGTCGTTTACTCCGCCGTCAAGTGCATCGAGCCGTGTGTGGAAGGACATAACCGCTATACCGGCCCTGATAAGCTCAATGGCTTTAGACGCTATTGCATTTTCGTCATCAATAGCACGCAAACCTTTGAATATAAATGGATGATGCGTAAGTATAATATCGTATCCGCCCTCAATTGCACGGTCACATACCTCTTTAGTGGCATCGAGCGCGACAAGCGCGCGCCTTACCTTGCGATCCCCATCGGGGCAGCACATAAGCCCGTCGTTATCCCACTCGTACGAAAGCGCGCGCGGTATTTTTTCATTAAGCTGTGCAAAAAGCTGACGAACCGTCATTTTATTTCTCCTCTGCTAAAAATCTGTCTATTTTTTCGATCATACAGTATTCGTGCGTACAATCAACGCCCGAAATATTCTTTCCCTTTATTCGCTCCGAGAACACGTATCGCGTGCGCCTCATAAGCTCAAAAAGCTCCTCGCTCCTATTTTCCAGATTGCACTTGCCGAAATAAAGCTCAAAATCGTTATAGCTCTGTGCCGTTCCGACATACTCTGCGCATATGATCTGGTATATTTTATCCTCGCTGACAAGCCGCTCACCGATTATCGCAAAGCCGCATTGCAAAAGATACTTTCTCAAAAGCTCGGGATGCGTCATAGGCTGAAGTATCAGCCTGTAGCGCGCGTCCTTGACACGCGGCTCATCCTCTATGATCCTCGATATAAGCTCGCCGCCCATACCGAGAATAAAAATATCGTCGGGCTCGTAATCAAGCACTCCGCGCAGCCCATCTGCTCTCTGCGCCGCAAAGGCGCCGTCGGCATCGTAAGCGCGCAGATTTGCAATAGCCCGTTCAACAGGTCCTTGGTTTATATCAGATACCACGCCGCCCAAGGAAACGCCCGCGGTGTATAAATATATCGGCAGATATGCGTGATCGGTTCCAATATCTGCGACCGTCCCGCCCCTGCGCGCAAACGAGGCAGCAGCCTCGAGTCGTCTGCTTATTTTTGGTATATTCATTCCTTAGTCCTTATCAGTCCTCATTATGAATAAACGTCAATATCTACGGCAAGCACCGCAGGAACGGCAAACGCCGCCCGCGGTGCGTGTATTTATATTACGCCTCTGCCGCAAGAAATGCGTTGATCTTCTCTACGAGAGCGTCAGCATCTGTACCGTGTACAGCGCAAGCCTGCTCAATGGATTCTCCTCTTGCAGAGGGGCATCCGAGGCAGTGCATACCTATCTCAAAGAAGAACTGCGCGGTACCGCTGTTATAATCGAGTACATCTCCTATAACAGAATTCTTTGTTACCTTCATTACATTTTCCTCCTGTGTTTTTTTATATACAGTCGGCGAGAACGCCGAGCCGTTATCATTTTCAGTCGATCGCCGCTATCGAGTAGCAGTATGAGCCGCCAGAAACCGTCTCGCTCTTGCCGTCAGGCAGAGTGATACGGGCTTGGCTTCCCTCGGGGACGGTAAATTCAAGGTTTATCATGTCGCCCGTGTAGTACCATGCACTCTCAAGCTTTCCGTGAACGGTATCTATCGAGCATCTTGCAAAGCCAAGACGTCTTATGGGCTTAGGCGCAAGGGTTATTTTAGAGTATCCCGCGCCACCCTCTGCGATCTCTACACCGCAGATCTTGCCATACATCCAATCTCCGACGCATCCGTAAGCATAGTGATTAAACGAGTTCATAGCGTCGCTCCAAAAGCTTCCGTCCTCCTTGATCGAGTTCCAATGCTCCCACATCGTGGTCGCGCCGCGGTTTACCGAGTAGAGCCACGAGGGGTTGTCCTCGTTGAAGAACAGCTTGTAAGCCAGATCCTGCTTTCCGTTATCCGACAGAGCGTGAAGTATATAAGGTGTACCGAGGAAGCCTGTCGACATTCTGTCGCCGAACAAGTGTATAAGCTCCTCCAGCTTATCTGCGAGCGCAGGTCTTTCCTCGTCTGTGCAAAGCCCAAAATGAAGTATAAGCGTTATTGCAGTCTGCGTCATTCCGTGTCTGTCCTCATTTGCAAGGGGCTTGCCGAGATTTGACGCATCTCCCTTGGGCATACCGTTCTCCATAAAGTATTCGCGGAAGCGTGTCCAAACTTTTGCATAAAGCTCACGGTATTCGCTCATATCCTTACCGAGTACCTCGCCTGCGCGGATAAGCAGATCGGTCGAGTGCGCGAAGAACGCGCTCGCAATAAGATCCGACGAGGTAGCCCCCTCGTAGCTGTCCTCGCCCGAATCGTGCGCAAGCCAATCTCCGTAATGCCTTCCGTCAAGCCACAGATATTCCTCCGGACCCGCGCTGTGCTGATACTCTACCCATTTGCGCATAAGCTCAAAGTTCTCGGAGAGGAAGCTCTCGTCACCGTAAAGCTCGTACATAGTCCACGGAGCTATAGTAGCAACGTCACCCCAGCCGGCAGATATGCGCGTGCGGTATCCGTTGCCGAATTTTTCGGGGCATACTCCGCGAACAGAGCCATCCTCGCCCTGCTCCAAGCGAAGATCTCCAAGCCATTTTTTGAAGAATTTGCGCACGTCGTAGTTAATTCCCGCAACCCGACAGAAAACCTGTGTGTCACCCGTCCATCCAAGGCGCTCGTCGCGCTGAGGACAGTCGGTGGGAATGTCAAGATAGTTGCTCTTCTGTCCCCATATGATATTATGATAAAGCTGATTTATTTTTGCATCTCCGCATACAAAGCTTCCCGTGCGAGGCATATCGGAATGAACCGCTATCGCACTGAAATTATCGAGGTTAAGCTCTATATCGGGATACTCATCAAGGCGGATATATCTGAAGCCCTGGAAGGTATAGGTCGGCTTAAAGCTTTCCTGCTCGCCGCTGAGGACGAATGTGAGCAGATTTTTCGCCTTACGGTAGTTGCCCGTATAGAAATTGCCATCTCTATCAAGCACCTCGGCGTGAGAAATTACAACTCGGTCGCCCCTGTTGCCCTTAATATCAAGGCTTACGTAGCCCGTCATATTCTGACCGAAATCTATAACTCTCTCTCCCTTTGGAGTAATGATAAGCTTTGCAGGCTTCAATATCTCGTGCTCGGTTATATCTGCGCCGACCTGAGGGATAGTGTTGAACTGCGAATCAGATATTTGCGCCTTACCGTAGCACTTTATCTCCACAGTCCTGTCAATGGTCTCTCCGTCGTATATATCCGATAATGTGACATCGGAGTTATACGCATCCCAGCTCTCATCCGTACAGATATATTCAACACGACCGTCGCCATACGTAAGCTCTATCTCGGCGATAGCACATACTCTATCACTGTACAGTCTGTAATCTCCTTGAAATCCTATCTGTCCTACCGCCCAGCTGGGACCAACGCCGATCTCTACAGTATTATTTGCCTGTATCTGCTCGGTTATGTCAACGGTCTGATACTGAACTCGGTAGGTATAGCTTGTCCAACCGGGCGCAAGCACCTGACGTCCTATCTTCACACCATTGATAAGAGCCTTATACGTTCCAAGTCCGCTGATCTTCACGGTTGCGCGAACGACGCCCTCGCCGGGAAAGCTTTTTTTAAAAACAACTGCCTCGCCGTCATTTCTGACGGGGCTTACGATCCATTTTGCAAATTTCATTTCATGCCTCCTTTAAAATCAGACAACAGTCTATATTATATTATAACTTCAAATGTAAAGAAAGTCAATAAAAAACCTTTATTTTTTGCAAGAAGTGTGGTATAATGTAGGCGATCTGAAATACCATCGGTCACACTACGGTCAAAGCAGGAGCTACAGATGAAAAAACAAGCCTTTGAAAAAACAATATCTAATATAAGGTCAACGCTGCCCGCCCTCTGCCTGTCAGCACTCTGCGGTTGGCTTTTGTCGCTGTTTACGGTCGCGCTGATCCATAAGAAAAGCTTCACAAGCGTGCCTGAATTTGCAAGCGGAGTCCGCTTGCTTCCCTTTTTGGCAATGGTGCTGATATTCAGCGCCGCCATATATCTCGTTCACCGTTATCTGTGGAAAAAGACTCTTCCAATAGCACTTGCGGCATCCTTTTCGCTGTACGCGATCGCCTCTATTGCCAATTCATCCAACAGCTCCGATACGCGCGCATACACCGCGCTCGTATTCATTTTGCTTGCGCTTGCGGTCATAGCCATTATAGCCAATTTTATCAAAAGCGAAAATATATCTCTCACCGAGCGCGACATAAGCTTTAAAGCCTCGTTTATTATCGTAAGCATAGCGTTTGCAGCTCTGTCTGCGTATTTTATATGCGTTCTCGGAGCGCGCACCGCCTGCTACTGCTCGCCCTGCTACGATATGGGTATCTTCGCGCAGATGTACGACAATATGACCGATACCCTCCTGCCCATGACCACCTGCGAGCGAGGCGAGCATCTGTCGCACTTTGCCGTGCATTTTTCACCGATCCTTTACGTTCTGCTTCCCTTCTGCTATATTTTCAAGATAACCGACGTGCTTGTATGGGCGCAGATCCTCGTTGTGTTCTCGGGCGTCTTCCCTTTGCTTCTCATATGTCGGAGGATCAAGCTCTCGAATATAAAATCTACCCTTGTCTGCCTCGTATTTCTCTTTTATCCCGCAATGAGCAGCGGTGCCTTCTACGACTTCCACGAAAATGCGTTTTTAGCCCCGCTCATACTCTGGACGCTATATTTCATCCACGCCGAAAAATGGATCCCAACGTTTGTATTTGCGTTCGGAGTGCTCGCAGTCAAGGAGGACGCCGCCATATACGTTGCCTTTATCGCTTTGTTTGTTATCTTCTCGCGCAAAAAAATATGGCAAGGAATAGCTCTTTTCGTTATGACCGTTTGCTATTTTCTGTTCGCTATGTTTATTCTCACGCAGAGCGGAGAGGGTATAATGCTCGGCGGCAGATATTATAACATCATCGGATATAACGGCGGATTTACCGACCTGATACGTGTCGCACTCGTAAATCCGGCTCTCTACGCCGCAGAAAGCTTTACGCCGGAAAAGCTGCTATACGCGCTCAATATGCTCGTCCCCGTAGCGTTTTTGCCTCTTATGACGCGCAAACCGTCGCGTTGGCTGCTGATCGCTCCTCTGTTCATAATGAACCTTATCACAGATTATCAATATCAATACAATCTCACGTTCCAATATTCATTCGGCTCGGGTGCTCTGCTCGTGTATGCCGCGGCGATAAATCTTGCAGATATGTCTGACGCGCCGTTTGCCACGCCCGCACTTGAAGAAGAAAGCAAAGAATCAGAACCGAGCTCCTTCTCAATGAAAAAATTCTCTGCCGGAGCATCTGCCGCCATCATCTCGACGGCACTCACCGCATCGGTATTTTTGAGTGCCGCCCGCGCTCCGAGCGAGTTCTTCTACGTCGGCAGATACTTTGCAGAAGCAGAGACGTTTGATACCGTTGATGAAACGCTGTCGCGCATCGACCGCTCTAAATCTGTAATGGCGACCTCAATGTATCTCACTCACCTCTACGACGTTGACGAGCTGTATCACACGTCGCAGGCGACCAAGGAGATAAGAAACCTCTCGGGTGACACCGTAATAGGCTATAAAATACTGATCGAAACAGATGTGGTCGTTCTCGATCTTCGCCCCTACGTGTCCGACGCCGAGGACGCGGAGCTTTGGAAAAGGGCATATATCAACGCAGGATACGAGATCGTCGAGGAGCATTACGAGGTGATACTCGTAATGGAAAAGAAATAATCTTATCGGGCTGCCTCGTCAGCCCGATAATTTTCACTACTGTGAGAATTATGAATAAAATACTTGCAAATACCGAAAAACTGTGATATAATGATATAATGAATTGTTATAATATGCGTAAAATACATTGACAGCGGCACTGCCGCGGGAGGTTTTAATTGATAATTGCACTTGAAGAAGCAAAATATAAGCTTATCGGCATGAGAGCCGACATCGACGATCTCGGCTCTGCTCTCCGCATCGACGAGCTCCGTGCGACCGCAGAGGAGCTTGACAGGCAGACGCTTGACCCGGATTTCTGGTCGAACTCAGAAAATTCATCAAGCGTTTTGCAGAAGCTCAAGCAGACCAAGGATACTATAGAAAATTACGAGGCTCTCAAGGCTCGCCTTGAGGACGCTATAACGCTCGCCGAAATGGCTATTGAGGAAAACGAGGAGGGCTATGTTGAGGAGGTCGAATCCGAGCTTGCCGCTATCACCAAGCAGGCTGAGAGCAAAAGAATCGAAATTCTTCTTTCGGGCGAATACGACAAAAACAACGCTATCGTTTCCTTCCACCCCGGTGCGGGCGGCACCGAGGCTCAGGATTGGGCACAGATGCTCTACCGTATGATTACGCGCTGGGCAGAGCGAAACGGCTACAAATATAAGCTTCTTGATTGGCTCGACGGCGATGCGGCGGGAATCAAGAGCGCAACTATTATGGTCGAGGGACTTAATGCATACGGGTATCTCAAAGCGGAAAACGGAGTGCACAGACTCGTTCGTGTGTCCCCCTTCGACGCGGCAGGCAGACGTCAGACATCGTTTGCGTCCATCGAGGTAATGCCCGAATTTGACCAGCTTGACAAGGTAGAGATCCGCGAGGAAGACATAGAGGTTACTGCTCACCGTTCAAGCGGCGCGGGCGGTCAGCATATCAACAAGACTGACTCGGCTATCCGAATCCTTCACAAGCCTACGGGAATAGTGGTTGGATGTCAGACCGAACGCTCGCAGCTTCAGAACAAGGAAACCGCTATGAAGATGCTTAAGGCAAAGCTGATGGAAATTAAGCTTCGAGAGCGTCTTGACACTATCGAGGACATCAAGGGCAACAAGACCAACATCGAATGGGGCTCGCAGATCTGCTCCTACGTGTTTATGCCCTACACTCTTGCAAAGGATACCCGTACAGGCTACGAGGACGGTAACATTACCGCAGTAATGGACGGCGAGATCGACGAATTTATCAACGCATATCTTAAGATGAATGCGAAATAATGGGCAGCCTTGTATTGTTTTTCTGTTCTTTCCTTGAAAGAAGAGAAAAAAGAGCTTCACACTATAAAGCTTTTCAGAGCTTCAATACGGTTTACAAGGCTCTAATTTCATAAAGGTAATTTCCCAAGCAACATACTTGACGGTCATTGCGTACCGTCAAGTATGTTTTATTTTATCGCAAAATTACAACTGCGCTTATACCTGCGTTCAACTTTAAATTTTCAATGTCCTACCTTCGATTTTTATTGACATAACCTCAAAAATATATTATAATATAGATT
>CAZSSE010000056.1:0-8918 GCA_964609165.1 uncultured Lachnospiraceae bacterium | reverse complement strand
CGGTATAGTAATGGATGTTAACACGGGCGCGATACTTGCTATGGCAACATCGTCTCCGTTCGATCTTAACAATCCGTGGCAGCTTGACGAAAATTCTGTTGAACGCTTGGAAAACCTTGTTGATGAGGGTTACGATAAGCAAAGCGACGAATATAACGATCTTTCGCGTGAGCTTTTGACTACAATGTGGTCGAACAAGGCAATTACCGAGAGCTATATTCCCGGATCGACCTTCAAGATCATAACGTCGTCAATGGCACTTGAGGAAAAGGTGGTAAGCCTTACAGAATCGGTTAATTGCCCCGGTCATAAGACACTTTTCGGACACACTATTCACTGCCATGAGACCTCGGGACACGGCTCGCTTTCATTTTCACAGGGACTTCAGCAATCGTGCAACGTATGGTTTATGACGCTCGGTGAGCGTATAGGTATTGAAAAATATCAGGAATATGTAGAAATTTTTGGCTACAAGGAGAAAAGCGGAATAGATCTTCCGGGTGAGGGAAACAGTATCTTTGCCTCGGATATGACCGAGCTTGACCTCGCAATATATGCTTTCGGTCAGAACTTTACCGTAACTCCAATACAGCAGATAACCGCAGTAGCATCGGTAGCCAACGGCGGCGAGCTTCTTACCCCGTATCTTGTTGAAAAGATCACGGATGGCGCTGGAAACGTTATATTTTCTCACGAGGTAGAGCAAAAGCGTGAGACCATCAGCGAAGCTACGTGTCAGACCATATCGCAGATACTCGAGGAGGGTGTTTCCGGCGATGGCGGAGCGAAGAACGCATACGTTGCGGGCTATCGCGTAGCTGCAAAGACGGGTACGTCCGAGAAAAAGGAAAGAGAATGTCCACAGTGCGGATCGACGGGTATGCCGCAGATCATCGGCGGAGAGGAAAAATACGTTTGCAGCATATGCAAATATACGGCTTATGCCGATGATTTTCCCGTAAGCGAACAATATATATGCTCTACAGTGGCGTATGCCCCGGCAGACGATCCGCAGATCGCCGTGCTGATAATGGTAGATGAACCTACGCGCGGCTCGCTTTACGGTAGTACCGTTGCCGCGCCCTACGTAAGAAACGTACTGAAAAATACTATGCCTTATCTCGGTATCGAGGCGCATTATACTCCTGACGAGCTTGAGGATATGAGAATAAAGGTATCTAATTACAAAAACAGAAGCGTCGAGGGAGCTATAGAGTCGATCATCGATTCGGGGCTGAGATATAAGGTCATCGGTAACGGAGAATACGTTACCTCGCAAATGCCCGAGGCGGGCACCTACATCGAGGAGGTGTCGGGTACTATAGTCTTGTACGCAGGGCAGAAGATCGACAGCACCGTAACGGTGCCCGATCTTAACGGAATGGTTGCCGCAACGGCAAATCAGGCGTTGATAAATTTGAATCTTAACGTAAGAATTGAGGGTGCTGACAGCTATCTGTCAGGAACCGGATATAAGGTGGTAGCGCAATCGGTGGCACCGGGTGAAAAGGTGGCGGCGGGAACCGTTATCACACTGACGTTTAAAAAGAACGGCTCGTAAATTTGAGCACCGAGGAAGTTGAATTATCAATTTTCGGAGGTGCGTATGAATTTCGAGAGCTTGCTCGGAGCAATAGGGCTTGAATGTCCGAAGGAGCTTTGGGGAAAAGAGGTGTCGTGCATCGTTACCGATTCTGCCAAGGCATGTGAAAATTGTATTTTTGTCTGCATTCGCGGAAGCCGCTTTGACGGACACGATCATATCGTGGAGGCGATGGAAGCAGGTGCCAAGGTTATAGTAGCAGAGAGTGTGCGTGGTGAACGTGAGGGTGGTGCCGCATTAACTTTAGTTAATAACACGAGACTTTGTGCTTCTTTGCTCTATAACGAATGGTATGGGCGACCGGCAGACTGTATGAAGATAATAGGCGTTACGGGAACGAACGGAAAGACCTCGGTATCGTGTATGCTTAAGGCACTTTTCGAGAGCGCGGGGCACTTCTGCGCTCTGATAGGAACGCTCGGGATATATTCGGGGGTGCGGAGATTGGGCGACTGCTCTTTGTCAACCTCGAATATGACCACTCCCGATCCCGAAACGCTCTACTCAGCGCTTGCACAAATGAAGCAAGACGGAGTAGAGTACGTATTTATGGAGGTCAGCTCTCACGCTCTTGCACAATGCAGAACAGACGCGATAGAGTTTGATTGCTCCGTATTTACAAATCTGTCAAGAGATCATCTGGATTTCCATAGTGATATGGAAAGCTATTATAAGGCAAAAGAAAAATTATTTGCGCATAGCCGTCAAGCTATCGTTAATTTTGATGACGCGGCGGGTAGGCGTATTGCGCGCTTTTTGCAAGAGCAGGGCGTTCCGCTCAGAAGCTGCTCAAGGATTGAGGGCGATTTTTGCGCTCTTTTTGAAAGGCACGGTATACCGTGCGGTATAGAGTATCTGCTGAAATACGCCGAGGGCGAGTTCAGGGTATCTTTGCCAAATTTTTCTGGAGAATTTCAGATAATGAACTCTCTTGAAGCGACAGCGGTAGCACTTACCTACGGAATATCTCCGAGCAACGTGGAGAGAGCCTTTAAGAATATGACGGGTATAAGCGGAAGGCTTGAGAGAGTTACAGCCCACGAAAATCAGAATATAGATATATTCATAGATTACGCTCATACTCCAGATGCTCTTGAGAGACTTTTACGCAGTGTACGCGAGTTAAAAAAGGGCAACGGAAGGATGATCGTGCTTTTCGGATGCGGCGGAGACCGTGACAGAAGCAAGCGTTGTGAGATGGGACAGATAGCATCAAGGCTTGCCGATCTTGTGATAGTTACGTCGGACAACTCGCGAAGCGAGGATCCAAGGCAAATCTTTGCAGATATTTTAAAGGGAATAGACAAGGAAAAGGAATTTACCGTAATTGAGGATCGTCGAATGGCGATAGAGCGTGCGATCAAAGAGTACGCTCGAGCGGGAGATGTGCTTGTCCTTGCGGGCAAGGGGCACGAATGCTATGAGATAGATTCTCACGGTGTTCATGCCTTTGATGAACGTAGAATAGTACGTGAGGTGTATAATGACCTCTGTAGATAATAAGTATAATAAGTATTCAGAAGGGATTGAAAGAGATGAAGGTCAACGTTGGGTGTAATTCACTGACTATGAATGAGCTTGCAGGTATCTGCGGCGGTATGCTCTGCTTTGCAGGTGGAGAGACTAACCGTAACGTACCCTTCCGCTCGGTATGCACGGATTCGCGTGAGACCGAGAGGGACTCTCTTTTCGTAGCACTCGGCGGTACCCATGTTGACGGACACGACTTTATAGGCGCGGCACTTTCGCTTGGAAGCGAGTGCGTTCTGTGCGAGCGTATACCCGAGTCGGTAGATCTTAAAGATAAGAAATATGTGGCACTCGTGGTTCAAGATACCTTGCGCGCGGTTGGAAAGCTTGCAAAGGCATATGACCGCAGAATAAATAACCGCAAGGTAGCTATAACGGGAAGCGTGGGAAAGACTACTACTAAAGAGTTCGTTGCGGCGGTGCTGTCCGAAAATCTCCGTCTCCATAAGACCGAGGGTAACTATAACAGCAACATCGGTATGCCTCTTTCTATGCTCACGATGCGCGATGATACCGAGGTGTCTGTGCTTGAGATGGGAATGAGCAATCTCGGTGAGATAGAGTATCTGTCGAAAATAGCCGAGCCTGACATAGCTATAATCACGACTATTGGCACATCCCACATGGAGTATCTTGGAAGCCGTGAAAATATTTGCCGCGCAAAGCTTGAGATAGTAAAGGGACTTAAAAAGGACGGCATACTTCTGCTCAACGGCGATGAGCCTCTGCTTCGCAATCGTGAGGAGGTAGGGGAAAACGCATTTTTTGTAGGATTTTCGCGCGACTGTCATTTCAGAGCGCAGAATATGCGTTATGAGAACGGAAATACTGTGTTCGATCTTTGTTACGGCGGAAAGACGGTTGAAGATATAGTAATACCTACGATCGGAAAGCATAATGTTTATGCGGCGTGCTTTGCTTATGCGGTGGGTATTCACATGGATCTTTCGGATGAAGTTATCAAGAGAGGCTTGCGCAATTTCAAGCCTGTAGGTATGCGTCAGAATATATACGATATAGGCGGCATTACGGTTATTGAGGACTGCTACAATGCAGCTCCTGAATCAATGAAGGCGGCTATTGACGTTTTGTGTGAGATAGTGGCTCAGAAGGGCAAGGGAAGAATGACTGCACTTCTTGGTGATATGTATGAGCTTGGCGTGGGAGCAAAGCGCTTTCACGAGGAGGTCGGACTTGAGTTTGCCCGAAGGGGTGGCTCTGCGCTCTTTACCTTCGGCGAGCTTGCCGATATGATCGCCGGCGGAGCGATGCTTGGCGGTATGCCTATCGCAAATATATACTGTAACAGGAACGTTCGTCAGCCCGAGGTCTCGGGAGAGATGATCTTAGGCAGTCTGCTGCCCGGAGATACTCTGCTCGTCAAGGCAAGCAGAGGTGCGGCCGCCGAGAGAGTTCTGCGCTATCTGGAGGAGAACAGAGACAGACTTGCACCCACAATTTGAATGACCGAGAGGCGTGTGTGGAATGTTTAATGAAATGTTGATCGAATTTATCATAGCGGGGGTATCGTCGTTTGTTCTTACGGTGATACTCTCCCGCTGTATTATTCCGATTTTGGTTGCAAAAAAAGCAGGTCAGCCGATAAGAAAGGAAGGACCGAAATCGCATTTTTCAAAGCAGGGAACTCCCACTATGGGCGGTATCGCATTCATTATGGCAATAGCGATAGTCCTGACGGGTATGACCTTGTGGTATGCTTTCAGGGGCGAGCAGGCAGCTCTTATCCCTATGGCACTTACGATGTCACTTTCCGTAATGAACGGAATGATAGGCTTTGTCGATGATTACAGAAAGCTTGTAAAGAAGGATAACGAGGGACTTAAGGCAGGTCAAAAGTTTTTGTTGCAGGTGCTTGCGGCGATCGTTTACGTTGTCCTGCTGAAATTTATAGGGCACATCGACACGGCACTTCATATTCCGTTTACAGACATCATTGTAGAGCTTGGCATAGTTTATTATATATTTGCGGTTATCCTGATAGTCGGTATAGTAAACAGTGTTAATCTCACCGACGGACTTGACGGACTTGCAAGTACCGTAACATTGGTCGTAGCAATATTTTTCGGCGCGGTAGCACTTACATTTTTTGTTCCGTCGCTCAGCTTAATATCGGCGGTGATAATCGGCGCTATGCTCGGATTTCTTATATACAATCATCATCCCGCAAGGGTATTTATGGGAGACACGGGATCGCTTTTCTTGGGTGGCATCGTTGTTGGATCTGCATTCCTTATTGACGATCCCATGATAATTCTTATCGCCGGTGGAATTTACGTTTTTGAGGCAGTGTCTGTAATTTTGCAGGTGTTCTGCTTCAAGACATTCAATAAGCGTATATTCAAATGCGCTCCCATTCACCATCATTTTGAGCAGTGCGGATGGTCCGAGGTCAAGGTAGTTACCGTATTTTCTCTGATTACTGTGATACTTTGCATATGCGCGTGGTTTGGACTCTGATATTCTGACAAATAAAAATTTATGGGGAGGTGTTTGATTTTGAAAGATAAAAATGACAATCAAAATCTGCCCGACAGTGCGCCCGAGGAAAAAAAGCAGGGGCTTAAGGTCAGAATAAATAATGAGATCACCAGACGGCGCGAGGAGGCTAAGGTAGACGGAATACTGTACGTTCCTCTCAATGAAGAAAAAAAGGACGAGAGTGCACCGTTACATAAGGGAAGCATTGATATGTGGTTCTTGCTTTGGGCGATGCTTCTCATATGCTTTGGCGCTGTAATGTCTTATAGCGCGAGTGCAGTATTTGCTGAAGAGCGATATGATAACTCAATGCACTTTTTCATAAGATATATAGCCTTTACCGTAGCTGCGGCTGTGGTCACGACGTTTTTCGTTATATTTGCAAGACCGTGGTTCTGGAGAGTATTCGGTGTTTGTGCGTATGCGGTATCCGTTTTGTTGCTTATCGTGGTTCTTTTTGCCGGAAGCACGGGCGGAGGTGCGCAGAGATGGATCCAAATAGGTCCGATAACCGTTCAGCCATCCGAAATCGCAAAAATGGCAGTCGTGATGGTATTGGCACTGTATCTTTCAAAATACGAAAAGCAGGTCAATTCAACACATAAGTTCGGTGGAAATTTCAAGCACGGGTTTTTGGTTCCGATGATAATAATTGGCGTGCTGTGCGGCTTGATAGCACTTCAGCCTCACCTGTCGGGACTTATGATCGTTGGTATGATCGGCGTAGCGGTAATGTACCTTGGTGGTACTCGGCTTAAATGGCTGTTTGCATTTCTTGGAATAATTTTAGTTGCCGGAATAGTGTTTATTTCCTTCTTCGGCTACACAATGGAGCGTATCAACATATGGCTACATATAGATGAGGTAGACCCGCTCGGCGAGGCGTGGCAGACCTTACAGGGGCTTTACGCGATAGGCTCCGGCGGATTTTTCGGGCTTGGACTTGGAAGCAGCCGTCAGAAGTACGGATACGTTTCTCAGCCGCAGAATGACTTTATATTTACTATCATCTGCGAGGAGCTTGGCTTTATAGGTGCATTTGCTCTTATATTCCTTTTCGGGCTTCTTATCTGGAGAGGAATAAAGATCGGACAAAATGCTCCCGATAAGTTTTGCGCTCTTACCGTGTGGGGACTTACATTTAAAATAGCGCTTCAGGTACTTATGAACATAGCTGTTGTCACCAATTCGATGCCGAATACGGGCGTGTCGTTGCCTTTTATAAGCTCGGGCGGCAGCTCGCTGATGCTTCAGATATTCGAGATAGGTATAATTCTTTCAATATCAAGATTTTCAACACAGAAAAAATAATTTTGCGGAGGCTATAATGAGAGTATTATTCAGCGGCGGCGGCACAGGAGGACATATAAGCCCCGCCTTGGCTATAGCTGACATTATAAAAATGAATATCCCGGACGCAGAGATAGCTTTCGTTGGCACACCTAACGGTATAGAAAATTCTCTCATTCCGCAAGCAGGATATAAGCTGTATCACGTGGAGATTGAGGGCATACGCCGATCCTTTACTACCGAAAACATAAAAGCACTTTATCTTGCGTTTTCTTCACCAATTAAGGCTAAGAAGATAGTCAAGGATTTTGCTCCCGATATAGTTATAGGAACCGGTGGATACGTTTGTTGGCCTGCGCTTAAGGCGGCTGCCGGTATGGGTATTCCTACGGTTCTTCACGAATCGAACGCGCTTCCGGGAATGGCGGTACGCAGATTACAAAATAAGGTCGATGTTATAATGACCAATTTTGAAAGTACAAAGGACCTGCTCGCGCCTAATGCAAACGTCGTCAACGTGGGAAATCCGCTTCGTGCAGCCTGCAATACTGTAACTAAGGCTGAGGCCCGCAAAAGACTTGGAATAGCCGATAACGTTGAGTTCGTAACCCTGTCGTTTGGCGGAAGCCTCGGTGCTCCCGAGCTTAACCGCGCGGCGTGCGAGATGATGTCCGGCTTTGCCAAGGCAAAACGCAAAAACATCAAATGCTTCCACGTTGGCGGTAAGAGATACTATGAAAGCGCTTCAAAATTCTTCTCGGCTTACGATCTTGAGCGTGACGATCGCTTTGTACTTATGGAGTATACCTCAGACCTGCCGATATATATGGCGGCAGCGGACCTTGTTATCTGCCGCGCTGGCGCGATGACGCTTACCGAGATCGCAAAGATGGGAAAGGCGGCTATTATTATTCCGTCGCCGAATGTAGCCGACGATCATCAGTATAAAAACGCAAAGGCTCTTGCCGATAAGAATGCGGCGGTGGTTATTTGCGAGGATGAGCTTAATATCGACGGAAAATGCAGAGTTTGCGAGGCGGCGGACAGGATACTGACGGATAAGGAATACAGAGCTACGCTTGAGGAGAATATAAAGGGCTTTGCGAAGCAGGACGTTGAGAAGGTTATTTTTGAGACTATTTGCAATCTGCTTAACGAATACAAAAAGAAATAAGGATAAAAATATGCGAAAAGACGAAACGAAGAAAAGACTTAAGGAGATCATATGGAGCAAACGGTTCCTTATAGCCCTTATGGTGCTTATGTGCTTGCTGGCACTCCTTTGTCTTGTGTTCGTCTTTTCTCGTTTTATAGGCATCGGCAGCTTTGAGATAAAGGGTGATACAGAATATAAATTAAGTGACCTTATCAGCGCATCGGGCTTGCGGACGGGGGATCCGATGTATAGCGTTGATTCAAAGACAGCCGAGAAAAATTTGCTTGCAGGATGTCCGTATCTCAAAAGCGTGAGCGTGAAGAAGAAATTTCCGAACAAGGTGTGCTTTGAGGTAGAGGAGCGTGTGCTTGGATGGTATCTGAGCTTGGGAGACGATTTCTATGCTCTGGATTACGATATGATGGTATTGCTTGAGACTTACGATGAAGAAGCACTTAAAGAACGGGGACTTACAAGACTTGTATTGCCCGAGCTTGAGCAAGCTGTGTGCAATTATACCCCGCAGTTCGGTCACGGAGACGAGCAGCTTGTTGCGGAGACGCTGACGGTGATCGACACCTTCAGAAGGCACGGCATAAAGAGCAGACTTACTTATCTTGACCTTTCAAACAGATTTGAGATCAAGCTTACGATAGACTATAGCTTCGACGTTAACCTCGGAGATATGGGAGATATTGAAACCAAGCTTCTTACACTTATAAGCAGTATCGAGCGCGCAAGAGAGAAGGGCTATGCTGGCGGTGAGTTTAATATGATAACCCCGACATCATTTAGCTTCAAGGGAGAATTTAGTACGGATGAGGGTGACGGCGCAGTAAC
>CAZSSE010000055.1:0-9065 GCA_964609165.1 uncultured Lachnospiraceae bacterium | reverse complement strand
GATGCGTGCGTAGAGGTTCCTTGTCTTGTTGATGGAAAGGGTATCCACCCCACCTTCGTAGGAGCGCTTCCGCTTCAGCTTGCGGCTATGAACAGCTCCAATATCTATCCTCAGATGCTTACAATCGAGGCGGCTCATACTATGAAGAAGGAGACCATTTATCAGGCAGCTATGATGGATCCTCACACGGGTGCTCAGCTTTCGACCGACGAGATCGTAGCGCTTTGCGACGAGCTCTTCGAGGCGCACGAAAAGGCAGGCTATCCGATATTCTGATCGGAAATAAAATGATAAAAATAACGGAAAAACGCAGAGCTTGCTCTGCGTTTTTCCGTTATTTTGCCTTTTTCTTTTTTATAAAATCGAGCACCTCAAGTGTAAGACCGAAGCAGACCGATGCAAGACTGAGCCCGAGTGCCATTCCGAGTACGATCTGTCCCGTGATCTTAAGATAATCAAGTCCGCGCTCAAGATTGAAAGAGAGCAGATGGTACATTGTATAATACAGTGCTCCTCCGGGGACGATCGGTATGCAACCGGTAAACAGGAATACGTTGGCCGGTGTTTTAAAGGTTCTTGCGCATATTTCGGCAAATATTGCAAGAAAGGCAGATGCCGCAAATGCGGCGATAAGCTCGTTTGTCCCAAGACGCAGCGTGAGCTCGTAGAGTACGTAAGTAGCCATGCCGCAGATGCCGGTTATCCATATCTTTGAGGGTGAGAGCTTGAACATAAATGCAAAGCCTACCGTGCCGACAAGCGAGCTGACTATACCAGCTATCAAAGTGCCATACTCTCCAAATGGCGCGCCGCCTGTATAGACAGGGCAATACGAGCCGAGAAGAAAGAAGGAGGTGGCATATCCTATCGCTATCATTATCGCAGTAACGACTGCATACACGGTTTTAACAGTTCCTGCAAGCGTGTCGCCGCAAAGAAGATCACGTGTTGCATTGCCGAGCCAAAGCCCCGGAACGAGCAGCATTATTGTGCCGATGGCAACCATGTCCATATTCTCGCCAATGCCGACTATCACCGAAAGACAGGTCAACATTCCGGATACAAACGAGAGAAACAGCGTTTTTGTGGTTTCGTTGAAATAGCGCGTTTTGATCAGAGAGATAAAGGATATTATAACCGCGATAAGTGCGGCGGCGCATGCATCTCTGAGCGATCCGCCGAAGAGAACCGCAAAGCCGCTTGCCGCAAGGGTGTTTCCAAGCATCGTGAGTATGAATGGATACTTGCTTTTTTGTTTGATCTCGCGTATCTTTTTATCTACCTCGTCAAAGTCTAAGGGATCGGTACATATTTCGCGTAAGAGATTATTATATCTTTCAAGACACAGCAGATGGTTAGAGACATTCATTATACGTCTTGTCTGCGACGAATAGCTGCCGTCGGACATACGAACCGATGCAATTATAAGTGAGTGTATTGAGAATACCTCGACGTGCGCCGCACCGTAAGCCTTGCTGATCCGTTCTATAGCTAACTCTACACGGTGTATCTCGGCACCGCTTCTGAGCAGGCCCTCGCCGATGTCAAGCGCTATTCGCAATACGTTGTCGGCGACGCTGCCGGTGTTTGGGCTATTAGCTATTATTGATATTTTTTCGGTGTCTGCCAAGCTTATAACTCCTCGTTTTCTTGCGTCTTTTCGGCGTTTTTCTTTTTGAAAAGTGAACGAACATCAAAGTTCAAGGCAAAGGAGAACAGGGCTTTATCCGAATACTTCTCGATAAGCTTCCAAATAAGACATATGAGGAAGAAGGCTGCTACTGCTGCGATGCCTCCAACGATAAACGCTGCGATGACGTCAGTGGGGTAGTGCACAACAAGGTAATTTCTTGCAGCCCCCATTAGAAGAACGAATGCGATCGACGGAGCGATAAGCCATTTTCTTGCCTTTCCCGATGCGATGCACAGAACTGTCATGGACGCCATGGCGGCAGTCGTATGCCCCGAGGGAAAGGAAAATTCGCTTTCGATATGCGCTCCCGCATAGGTCCACCATTCCTTGAATGCGGCAACATCAGACGCATAGGGACGTGGACGGGCAACGATGTTTTTAATAGCCATATTGGTAAGCAGTGCGCCCATAGCGATGGCAAAAAATACACATAAGCCGCATTTGCGCGTTTTTGGGAAAAGCATCAGCACGAGCGCGAGAGCAAATCCGAAATATCCGTTATCACCTATGATGCTCATAAATTCCATTATGGGATTGAGAATAAAGCCTGCGTTTTCTGCAAGCAAGTGGAAAAATTCAAGTACAGCATAGTCGAAGCCCGCAAAGGTTGAGTTTATCCAATCGGCGATCATAAATGTCTCCTTTACTAAGATATATAGTGCCTTTACTTTATTGGTAAAGGCACTATGCTCCTTTTACAAAATAAATATAAGACCACGGGTGAGGGTATAATGGCAAAGATCATTCGACAATAGATCCTTGTCCTTTTACATCTGTGTTATTTATTTATTTCGGGGAGGCTTGCTGCTGCGACAGACTGACCTACGCGGCGAGAGTTCTCGTCTGGAATATGGAGCTGTATCTTCTTGGCAAGCTCCGGAAATTCCTTGTCCAGAACCTCTTGAGCGCGCTCAAGAATGATAACTCCGCCCTCGCCCGAGGTAACGCGTCCCATAATAAGCACGTGCTTGATGTCGTAGAAGTCTGCGTAATATGCAACAGCGTATCCGAAATATGCGCCGATCGTGTCGTAAATATCGGCTGCGCGCGAGTCTCCCTCTTTCATTAACTTTTGAACTACCTTAAGCTTTTCCGCAAGCGTGAGGCTATCGTCAAGCTCGATTCCCGCATATGGCGCAAGCTTTATAACCCCGTCCTGCGAGAAATATTTAACGCCGCATCCGTAGTCGCCCGACCATTCATCTACCATGGCATCGGTGCAGAAATCAACGGGAACGAATGCAAGCTCGTTGAGCCAGCCTGTTATATTGCCCTGAGGATCGACATATCCACCCGCCTCGGACGTACCCATAGCAACCCCGAGAACCGAGTTGTCGTTAAGATCCATTGCTCCCGCAAGAGCCGTAACATCGCCGTCGTTTGCAACCTCGATCGGAATATCCGCGCCGAGCTCCTTTGCAACATCAAGATACATATTTTTCACCTTGCGCTCAAAATCCTCATCGCTTACCTTAAGAAACAGGGAAGCGACCATGATTCTGTTGTCTATGTAAACACCGGCGCTTGATACGCCGATAGCGTCAACTCTGGGCATATGCGATGCCGCAGTTTTCATTGCCTCAAGAATCCCGTTGTAGTGATAATCTGGGTCGGAGTTGGTTTTAGGAAACCATACGACCTCCTCAGAGTAAACGCTTTTACCATCGACGACTGCGCTTACCTTACGGTCGCTTCCGCCTGCATCAAATCCGATGCGGCAGCCGTCAAGATGCCTGCCAATGGGAGAAGCCGCGGATTTGTCTGTGGGCGCGTCCTCGTATGCAACTACTTCAACAGAGAAGGGCTGCTCGTAAACTCTCTCCATAAAGTGAACGTCAAAATCACGCAGACCGCCGTCGGTGTATGCTTCCTTGATCCTTGCTCCCACTACGTCGCTTCCCGCAATGATGATCTTGTATCCGCCCGCTACCCAAAGGATAGACTTTACGATACGCTCAACAAATCTGAAGTTTTCCTCGTCCTTGCCCGTGCCGTCGCGGAAGATGCGCGTTTTATATGTTGTGGTATAGCCCTTGTTTCGCTCAATGGCAATGATTATATCCTGACCGTCTGCTGCGGTTGCCTCGCGCATATCTCTGCATACTACAGAGAGCGGCTCAAAATTCGGGTCAAGCTTTGCCGGTACCTTAAGCTTCATATCTTATTTCTCCTCCGATAATAGTTTTCTGTACTTTAAATTCCGCGTCGGTTATAACTACGTCAGCGTCCTTGCCTACCTCAAGCGATCCCTTGTGATCGGCTATTCCAAGCGTGGTGGCAGGATTAAGAGATGCGCAGTTTACACATTCGTTAAGCGGGATATTGGAATTGGTGTAAGCGTTCCATACGCCCTTGTTGAGAGGAAGCACGCTTCCAGCAACCGTTCCGTCCTCAAGTCTACAGACTATGTCGCGATAGATGATCTTTGCTCCGCCCAGAGTATACTCTCCGTATGGCAGACCGCCCGCAGGGAGACAGTCGGTGATAAAGCAAAGCTTTCTGCCCTTGAGCTTCCATAGCATATCGTAGAGAGCAGTGCTTACGTGGAAGGTATCGACGATAAGCTCACAGCTTACGTCGGCGTTAAGAGCCGCGCCGACAACACCCGGAGCGCGGTGCGCAAGAGGAGTCATCGCATTAAAAAGATGTGTTGCGTGCTTTACGCCAACAGAAGTCGATCTCATTGCCGTATCGTAATCAGCAGAGGTGTGCCCCATAGATATTACCACATCGGTATCGCGGTTGATCTCGCGTATCGCGGAAAAATCCTCGGTGTCGGTCTCGGGAGCAAGGCTGATGATCTTGATTATATCTGCATATTCCTTGACGAATGTGGCATCGGGCTTAAGAATGTACTTTGCGTCCTGTGCGCCCTTTTTGCTTTCGCTTATGAACGGCCCCTCGGCGTGGACTCCGAGTATGGTGCTTCCGTTCCAAGTCTTGCTTTCCTCCTTAAGCGAGCGGCAGACCTCGAGTGCTTTTTTGATTACCTTCATATCTACCGTCATGGTGGTAGGGAGGTATCCGGTGACTCCGTTTGCAATGAGCCCATTAGATATGGTGCGTATAGATTTCTCGGTTCCGTCGCATACATCACAGCCGAGATAGCCGTGTATGTGCAGGTCTATAAGACCGGGCGAAACGTATCCGCCGTTGGCGTCGATCTTCTCAACGTTTGCCGGAAGCTTGTCTATGGGCAAGATCCCCTCGATAACGTCGGAGAAGAGCAGGGCAAAGCCATCAAGAACTCTGTCCTTTAAAATGATTTTTCCGTTTACTACTGCCTTCATTTTTTCACTCTCCGTAAAAAACAAATATAGAATAAAATTCGTACAAATCAAGCAAAAATAAATTTTGCATTATACGATATGATTATAGCACATAATTATTTTTAATTCAAGTAATAAAAGCAAAAAAATAAGACAAATATCTATTATTTATAACGCATATGAAACCTTTTTTGGCGGTTTGCACAAAGGCGCACAAGGATGCTTGTAAAAAATAACGGTTACTTTTTAATTATCTTAGCTCCAAACGGCATAAATGCAAGCTTCATCATCTTGAATGAGACAATTCCGTTGGGAATGCCTATGATAGTTATGCAACACAAAATTCCTGCTACGAGATAGAAGATGGCAAGCTCCCATCCGCAGAGAAGCCCCCATATAATATTTGCAATAAAATGCTTGTTGGGGTTAAGCTCGGGGTACTTCCCGAATGGTGCGAACGAAAGCCGTGCGACCTTGAAGCACTGGATACCGAACGGTATTCCTATAATACTGATGCACAAAAGAGCTCCTATCGCCGCCCACAAAAGTCCGGTTACGAAGCCTCCGAATATAAACCATATGATATTTCCGATCGTTTTCATCGATAATATTCTCCTTTTATTTTTATTTGTTTAAATATTTTACTCGACATACGTAAAAAAATATGCTATAATGGGTACATATATTATATCATTTTTCTCGTTGCGTGTCAACAAGGCGCGTAAAGCTTGGGAGGCTGTAATGGAACGTATTTACGATGTGATAATAATAGGCGGAGGCCCTGCGGGATATACTGCGGCTATGTATGCCGCGCGTGCGGGACTTGACACTCTTGTAGTGGAAAAAATTGGTGCGGGCGGTCAGATGGCTCTAACCGATATTATAGACAATTATCCGGGGTTTGACGAGGGTATCGACGGAATAACTCTCGGTATGAAGATGCAGGCAGGTGCCGAGCGTTTCGGCGCTGCGAGTGTGTATGCAGAGGTGCTTTCGGCAGATCTGTCGGGCGACGTTAAGCGTCTTGAGAGCACTGACGGAGAGTTGCTCTCACGCACGGTTATTATCGCTACGGGTGCCGAACCGAGAAGGCTTGGCATTGTCGGCGAGGATTCTCTGGTCGGTCGCGGATTGCATTATTGCGCTCACTGTGACGGAAGGTTTTACAAGGGCAAGACGGTTATGGTCATAGGGGGAGGCAATAGCGCGGCGTCAGATGCGCTCTATCTTTCGCATCTTGCGCAAAAGGTCATAGTTGTGCATCGCAGAGATACTCTGCGAGCGACAAAAATATATCACGAGCCGCTTATGAACGCCGAAAACGTTGAATTTATGTGGAATTGTGCAATCGAAGACTACATTGTCGACGGCAGGCTTGTCGGCGCAAGGGTCAAGGATCTGGCGAGCAATGCTGTTAGCGAGGTCTATTTTGACGGTCTTTTCATAAGCATTGGCAGAAAGCCCTCGACGGAGCTTTTCCAAGCTCAGCTTGAGCTTGATGCAGATGGATATATAATTGCCGATGAGAGCACAGAGACGAATATTAGCGGAGTATTTGCGGCAGGTGACGTGCGAGCAAAGACGCTTCGCCAGATCGTTACCGCCGTATCCGACGGAGCAATAGCCGCCGATAGGGCAGAGCAATATATTACACTTAAAAAGCAATATCAATGATTGCAAAAGGAGGTGCCCGGTAAATGAGCGGACATATTTCGGCTGAGCGGATACTGAATAGGCTTGACTACCATTTATATAAATTATATAAAAACGATTACGCATCTGCCGAGCGTCATCTTTGCTATTGGTTTGAAGAGGCGCAGAGAGAGTCGGATCATCGGGCAGAGCTGTTGATTTGCAACGAGCTTATGGGGCTTTACCGAAAGCTCGGACGCAAGCGAGAGGCTTTTGAATGCGCTGAAGCGGCAATTCAAAAAATAGAAGAGCTCGGGATAGAGGATCAGGTCGGAGCGGCTACTACGTTCTTAAATTTCGCTACGGTTTGTAAGGCGTTTGGCGAGCCGCAGAGATCTCTTGCTCTTTTTGAGAGAGCGAAAACTGTTTACGAGCGAGAGCTTGACGCATCAGACGGACGTTTGGGAGGGCTTTACAACAATATGGCACTGACGCTCGTTGACCTTGGACGCTTTGACGAGGCAAACGCCATGTATGAAAATGCTATCTCAATAATGAAAGAGACTGACACGGGAGCACTTGAGGTAGCCATAACATATCTGAATATGGCTAATGCTGCCGAGGCAGAGCTTGGAGCGGTCGACGCCGACGAAAAAATACAGGGGTATATGGACACGGCGCAGGAGCTGATCGAGAATTATGCCCGCCGTGACGGATATTACGCCTTCGTTTGCGAAAAATGCGCCTCGGTGTTTGGCTATTACGGTCGGTTTTTATATGAAAATGAGCTAAAGGAACGTGCAGGGAGGATCTACCGCAGTGAAGGGAATTGAGCTTTGTGAAAGGTTTTACCTTGAATACGGCGAGCCTATGCTGCGAGAGCAGTTTTCGGCTCTTTCGGAGCTTGTGGCAACAGGAATAGCAGGAAGCGGATCCGAGTGCTTCGGATATGACGACGAAATATCGCACGATCACGATTTTGAGCCCGGATTTTGCATTTTCCTGCCGTCTGAGGAGCTTGTAGACAGACGAACTGAGTTCGCGCTTGAGCGTGCTTATTCAAAGCTTCCCCGCGAATTTATGGGGGTCGCAAGAGACGTGCTTCAGCCCGTCGGCGGCAGTAGGCGCGGAGTTATTCGCATAAGTGATTTTCTCATCGACAAAACGGGAAGACCTGACGGTATTCTCTCGGGTAAGGAATGGTTTTTCGTTCCCGAGCAGTCGCTTGCCGAGCTGACAAACGGAAAAATATTTTTTGATCGCTTTGGCACGATAAGCGGAGTGCGAGAGCGGATGTCATATTTGCCTGAGAATATTCGTTTAAAAAAGCTTGCCGGGGAGCTTTTGCTTATGGGACAGTCGGGTCAGTATAATTACGGCAGAAGTATCGCGCGCCGCGAAACTGCCGCTGCGCAGCTCGCGCTTGCCGAATTTGTTAAGAGCGCACTGCACACGGTATTTTTGCTCAATAAAAAATATATGCCTTATTATAAGTGGAGCTTCAGGGCACTTCGGGAGCTCGGTCTGCTATCGCATATTTACGGAGATCTCGAATATCTTATTTCAAGTGCAAATACCGAGGCAGAGGTGCTTAAAAAGAGCGGCGTGATCGAGAGTGTGTGCTCTGAAATTATTTCGGTTCTGTGTGAGCAGGGCTTGAGCGATCCCTGCGGCAACGAGCTTGAGGTGCACGCTTATTCGGTAAATCAAAGGATAGAGGATCACGAGATACGCAATCTTCATATTCTTTATGGAGTAGAATGACAGTATGTGTAAAATAAAGGTTGACAAAATGTCAGTAAAGTGATACAATGTTACTGTAAGTTAATATTTTCGCAGTTCGGTTCCGCCGTTGGCGGATCAGGGGGAAGTTCGGTGAGATGCCGTCGCAACAGTCATTACCGTAATTAAGCCGCGAGCTTATAAGTCGGAATACCCACCGAGCGAATGCGATGGTTATGTGCGTTTCGCACGGCATTTTTGGACATGAAGAGTGTAGCCGTTTTCGTAAGTCTTTTGGGGATACTGTGCCCATTTTGCGCTTATGGGATAGCTACGCCTTTTTGCCTGTTATGGTGAAAGGGCGTTTTTTATTTGGAGGAGAAAAATGTGGAAAATAAGAAATATACGAAAGATGATTGCCTGAGTATGTTGCGGGACAAGTATTCCGAATTGCAGGCGTTGGGGCTTTCACGGTATCCGCAGCGCTCGGATTTTGATGAGAGCGAGATCATGGCAATAAAGGCGTTTTTGGGACCTTGGCCGAGGGCACTCGAGGCGGCGCAGATAAAGCCTCCGCGCGACGATGACCGCAAGCAGAAAAACCGAGAAAAGCGTATTCGTGCAAAAAGAGCCAGAATAGCCGCAAGGGCTCTTGAAGATGAAAAATAAAATTAAAATTATTTAAAATATTTAAATAAAATAAAGAGGTGTAAAATGAAAAAAATTTTATCGATTGTTTTAATTACAGT
>CAZSSE010000054.1:0-9071 GCA_964609165.1 uncultured Lachnospiraceae bacterium | reverse complement strand
ACTGTATGTCTTTATTATAAATAATTTTAAGCACCGTACCCTTGCGGGCGGTAGCATCGGGTGTAAGTCCCGAAAGGAGATATTATTATGAAAAACACATCATTGTGCAAGACAACACACACGGTTGTACTTGAAAAGACGGAGGTGGCGAGATGAGACAGACAAAAAAAACACTTGAGATGGTTCAGATTGCTATGCTCATAGCACTTGTAGTGGTTTTGCAGCTTCTCAGTGCTGTTATCCCACCTATCGGAGGAACGGTATCGATTACGTTGACTCTTGTTCCTGTTGTCGTTGGAGCTATTCTTTTCGGGAAAAAGGGCGGAATTATGCTTGGATTGACTTTTGGAATAATAGTGATGATAAACTGTATTACAGCTCTTGATCCGGGTGGAAATGTTCTTTGGTCTGCAAATCCATTCTTGACAGCACTTATTTGTATTGTAAAGGGTGTTGCGGCAGGTCTTGTTCCTGCCTTGATGTACAGGCTTACCATTGGAAAAAGCGAGGCACCATCCGCAAGCCGAAAGTACGTGTCGGCACTTTTTGCGTCACTCTCTGCGCCGATAGTAAATACAGGCTTATTTGTTTGCGGAATGTTGGTTTTCTTCACCGACACGCTTAAGACATGGGCAGGGGATAGCGATGTAATTACTTATATTCTCATCGGTCTGGCAGGAATCAACTTTGTGGTGGAATTTTTGATAAATATAATTCTTACACCTGCTATCACGAGAATTGTTGATGTGGTAAAAAACAAAATAAAATAAACTGTGTATTACTGAATAAATAATCAGATTTGTATCATGTGTGCACATTGTTGCAAATCCTAATAAAAGATTTGCTAAAATAGTGAAAACTTACTATTGACAAAGCATTGATTTAGATGTATAATATACATACATTGATGAATATATATGCATAATTTGCATAAATTTTATTGCATACACCGCTATGAAAGCGGAGAGAGGATAGAACATGGATAAGAAAAATATCAAAAAGGTTGTATTGGCGTATTCCGGAGGCTTGGATACCTCTATAATTATACCATGGCTTAAGGAAAACTACAATAATTGTGAGGTTATTGCGGTAAGCGGTAATGTTGGTCAGAGTGATGAGCTTGAGGGGCTTGAGGAAA
Source organism: uncultured Lachnospiraceae bacterium (assembly GCA_964609165.1). Lineage (GTDB taxonomy): Bacteria > Bacillota > Clostridia > Oscillospirales > CAG-272 > HGM12713. The sequence goes on along the minus strand of CAZSSE010000054.1, from coordinate 7,933 downwards.
AAGCTATTAAAACCGGTGCTTCAAAGATCTATATCGAGGATCTTACCGAAGAATTTGTTGACGATTATGTAATCCCTACCGTCATGGCGGGAGCTAAGTATGAGGAGTATCTGCTCGGAACTTCTTTTGCGCGTCCTGTTATCGCAAAGAGGATCGTAGAAATCGCAAAGGCAGAAGGTGCTGACGCTATTTGCCACGGTTGTACCGGCAAGGGTAACGATCAGGTTCGTTTTGAGCTTACTATTAAAGCATTTGCCCCCGATATGCATATTATTGCTCCATGGCGTGAGTGGAGTATCAAATCGCGTGAGGAGGAGATCGATTATGCGGAGGCACACAACATTCCTCTTAAGATAAATCGTGAAACTAATTATTCTAAGGATAAGAATCTCTGGCATCTCAGCCACGAGGGACTTGATCTTGAGGATGCGGGCAATGAGCCCATGTATGAAAAGGAAGGATTTTTGGAGCTTGGCGTATCCCCCATTCAGGCTCCCGATACTCCTACATATATAACTCTTGATTTTGAGGCAGGTCGTCCCGTTGCTTTCAACGGAGAGAAGATGAGTGCAAAGGATATTATTCTCAATCTTAATAAGGTTGGCGGAGCTAACGGCATCGGACTTTTGGACATTGTGGAAAACCGTCTTGTAGGCATGAAGTGCCGTGGCGTTTACGAGACACCCGGCGGAGAGATCCTGTACTTTGCACATAACTATCTTGAGACAGTTTGTCTTGATAAGTATACCGCTCACAAAAAGGCTGAGCTTTCGGTTACGTTTGCCGATCTTGTTTATAACGGTCAGTGGTTTACACCTCTTCGTGAAGCTCTTTCGGCTTTCGTTGATAAGACTCAGGAAAATGTTACGGGTACGGTAAAGCTCAAACTTTACAAGGGCAATATTATTAAGGCAGGCGTATGGAGCGATTATTCGCTTTATTCCGAGGAGATCGCAACCTTCGGCGAGGATAACGTATATAATCAGGCTGATTCTGCCGGATTTATCAACCTTTTCGGTTTGCCAATCAAGGTTCAGGCACAGATAAACGCAAAGAATAAGAAAAACTGATTGACCTTTGTCAGAAAAGGAGTATTTTTGCCTGCCGCATATGCGGCGGGCAAAAAGTGTTAAATAAGATATGGAAAAATTGTGGGCGGGAAGGTTTTCAAAAAGCCTTGATTGCAAAGCGGATGACTTTAATTCATCTATTCGCTTTGATTGCAAAATGTATAAACAGGATATTATAGGCTCTATGGCGCACGCAGAGATGCTTGCAAAACAGGAAATTATTACAATAGAGGATTGTAAGCTGATTCTTGACGGTCTATCGGATATACTTGCCGATATTGAATCGGGTGAGCTTGATATTGATATGGCATGTGAGGATATTCATATGTTCGTTGAGGCAGAGCTTACAAAGCGTATTGGTGATGCCGGTAAGCGGTTACATACGGCGAGGAGCAGAAACGATCAGGTTGCACTCGATATAAGAATGTATCTTCGTGACAGGTCACAGGATATTATTTCTCTTTTAAAGCAACTGATAGAAGCAGTAGCTGATAAAGCAGAGGAGGGAAAGTCCGCGATTTTACCGGGCTATACACATCTCCAACGTGCACAGCCCATAACATTTGGACATCATTTGTTGGCGTATGCGCAGATGCTTTTGCGTGACATATCCCGAGTTGAGGATGCTGTAGACAGAATGAACTACTCTCCGATAGGTTCTTGTGCACTGGCAGGAACTACCTACAACACAGATCGGGCTTTTGAGGCACAAAAGCTTGGATTTTCGGGAATAACGCAGAACAGTATAGACGGAGTTTCAGATCGTGATTTCTGCGTCGAACTTATGAGCGCGTTTGCGTTGATAATGATGCATCTTTCACGCTTCTCGGAGGAGATCATACTTTGGTCAAGCTGGGAATTCAAATTTGTTGAGCTTGATGATGCCTACACAACAGGATCCTCAATAATGCCACAGAAAAAGAATTCCGATATGGCGGAGCTTGTGAGGGGAAAAACAGGAAGAGTTTACGGAGATCTGCTTGGACTGCTGACTACGTTAAAGGGATTGCCGCTTGCCTACAACAAGGATATGCAAGAGGATAAGGAGGCGATTTTCGATGCTCTTGAAACTGTCGAAATGTGTCTTGATATATTTGCTCCGATGGTAAGAACGATGCGTCTTATTCCTGAAAATATGTACAAGGCGGCGCAAGAGGGCTTTATTAATGCTACTGACCTTGCTGACTATTTAACCAAGAAAGGAATGCCTTTCAGATCGGCGTATAAGATCGTGGGTCAGATAGTGGCAGATTGTATTGAAAAGCACACGGTTCTGGATAAACTTTCTATCGAAGAATACCGCAAGTATACTGATATATTTGAGCTTGATCTTTACGACGAAATTTCTCTTGAAGCCTGCGTAGAGAAGCGTATTTCCGAAGGCGGCACTTCTGTTTCCTCGGTCGAAAAGCAGCTCGTTCTGATACGAAAGGAATTGAATCGATGAAAAAGATTTTTATTGACGGCAAGGCGGGAACGACAGGGCTTCGCATATACGATCGCCTTAGTCAACGCAAGGATATAGAAATAATACTTTTATCCGATGATGAAAGAAAGGATCCTGATGCAAGAAAAAGAGCTTTGAATGCATGCGATATTGCATTTTTGTGCTTGCCTGACGATGCTGCCAGAGAGTCTGTTGCTATGATCGAAAGCTCCAATGTAACGGTTATTGATACGTCGACAGCTCACAGAACACTTGATGGCTGGTGCTACGGATTTCCCGAGCTTTCAGAAGAATTTAATGTAAGGCTGAAAACCGCAAAGAGAATTGCGGTGCCGGGGTGTCATGCAAGTGGATTTATTGCGCTTGTTAAGCCTTTAATTGATAATGGCTTTATTAGTGCTGACGAATTGCTAACCTGTCATTCGATCACCGGATACAGTGGCGGAGGCAAGAAAATGATAGCAGATTATGATAATCCTGAAAGGGCTGATGCACTTGATGTACCGAGACAGTATGCACTTTCACAAAATCATAAGCATCTTAAGGAGATGCAGGCTATTACGGGGCTGAAAAACGCACCCATCTTTTGCCCGATCGTTTCAGATTTTTACAGCGGAATGATGGTGACAGTACCGTTGTTTGCTAAACAACTTTCAAACGGGAAAACAGTTGACGATATAAAAAAGCTTTATGCCGATAAATATACAACAGCAATGGTCAGGTATGATGAGTCTGTCGATGATGCAGGCTTCTTGGCGGCGACAAATCTGAAAAATAAAGATACAATGATAATAAGCGTGTGCGGAAATTCAGATCGAATTTTGCTTGTTGCTTTATATGATAATCTTGGCAAGGGTGCGTCTGGTGCAGCGATAGAATGTATGAACGTAGTGCTTGATCAAGAAAAAACATTTGGACTTGATATTTAATTTTGGAGAACGGTATGTTAAAACAGATAGATGGCGGAGTTTGCTCCGCAAAGGGATTTTCAACTAACGGTGTGCACTGCGGTATTCGTAAAAACAGGACTGAAAGAGATCTTGCTTTGATATTCAGTGAGGTGCCGGCAAGCGCGGCGGCAGTGTATACCAAAAATCTTGTTAAGGGTGCGCCATTGACGGTCACGAAAAATAATATTTCCAACGGTATTGCCCAGGCTGTGATATGCAATAGCGGAAATGCTAACACATGCAATGCAAATGGTATCGAAATAGCTGAGGGAATGTGTTCACTTGTAGCAGATAAATTGGATATAGATAAAAGCGATGTTATTGTAGCCTCAACAGGTGTTATAGGTCAGCCGCTTGATATAGCTCCTATCGCAAGTAGAATGGATGAGCTTGTTGCAGGGCTTGGGAATAATGATGATCTTGCCTGCGAGGCAATAATGACAACCGATACACGATTAAAGAAGATAGCCTTTGAATTTGAGGTGGACGGTACGGTATGTAAGATCGGCGGAATAGCCAAGGGAAGTGGAATGATACATCCCAATATGGCAACGATGCTTGTATTTGTTACAACCGATTGTGCGATAAGCGCACCGATGCTTCAAAAGGCACTTTCTGATGATGTAATTACGTCGTTTAATATGGTGAGCGTGGATGGAGATACGTCTACAAACGATATGGTGAGCATTATGGCAAACGGTATGGCGAAAAATGCCATAATAGATTCGGAGGGCTCTGCCTTCGATGCCTTTTGCGAAGCTTTACACGGAGTAACCTCGTATCTCTGCCGAATGATCGCGGGCGACGGTGAAGGAGCTACGAAGCTTTTGGAATGTAAGGTTAGCGGAGCTGTTGATGATGTTAATGCAAGGATTATCGCAAAATCTGTTATATGCTCTTCATTGTTTAAGGCTGCTATGTTTGGCGCTGATGCAAATTGGGGTAGAGTTTTGTGCGCTATCGGATATAGCGGTGCAGATGTTGATGTAAATACTGTTGACGTATCATTTATTTCTTCCAAGGGTGAGATAACGGTTTGCGTTGACGGAGCAGGTGTTCCGTTCTCGGAAGAGAAGGCAAAGGAGATACTGCTTGAAGATGAAATACAGATCATCATTAATATGGGCAACGGCGACGGTAATGCAGTTGCCTGGGGTTGTGATCTGACGTATGATTACGTAAAAATAAACGGCGATTACAGAACCTGATGGTTGGAGGTATATATGCAATTAAATAATGCACAAAGGGCGGACGTGCTTATTCAAGCGCTTCCGTACATACAGAAGTATACTAACAAAATAATTGTTGTGAAATACGGCGGTAACGCAATGACAAACGACGAGCTTAAGGAAGCGGTAATGGGTGATATAGTCCTTTTGTCGCTTATAGGTATTAAGGTAGTTCTTGTTCACGGCGGAGGCCCCGAAATCACAGATATGTTGAATCGCGTAGGCAAGGAGAGCAAATTTGTTGACGGGCTCAGAGTTACAGATAAGGAAATGGTCGAGATCGTTCAGATGGTTTTGGCGGGAAAGATAAATAAAAATCTCGTTAATCTTCTTCAGAGCAAGGGCGGTAAGGCTGTGGGGCTTTGCGGTATAGACGGACATATGATCAAGGCTACGATGAAAAAAAAGGAGCTCGGATATGTGGGTGAGATCACAGACGTAAACGTTCAACCTATCCTTGACGTTCTCGAAAAGGGATATATCCCGGTTATTTCAACGGTTGGCTACGACGACGATGGCAACAGCTATAATATCAATGCAGATACTGCGGCGGCGCGCATAGCAGGTCAGTTAAAATGTGAGAGCTTTATATCAATGACAGATATTGCCGGTATTCTTCGTGACAAGAATGACCCCTCAACTCTTATTCCCAAAATATATGTAAGCGAAGCTCCTCAGCTTATTGCGGAGGGAGTAATCTCGGGCGGAATGATACCAAAGATCGAATGTTGCATAGAAGCCATTCGTCGCGGAGTTAAAAAGGTATTTGTTATCGATGGAAGAATACCTCATGCCATATTGATAGAAACGCTTACTGACGAGGGAATTGGCACAATGTTTGTAACGGGAGATTCTTACAATGACTATCAAAGAAATTGATAAAGAATACGTCGCTAACACGTATGCACGGTTTCCTGTCTGCCTTGTTTCCGGCAAGGGGTCTCTTGTTTATGATGAGAATGGGAACGAGTATATTGATCTTGGAACGGGAATTGCGGTAAATACCTTCGGTTATTCAGATAAAGAATGGATAGAAGCAGTAACTTCTCAGCTCATACAGCTTCAGCATACCTCAAATCTTTATTACAGCAAGCCTTGCGCAGAGCTTGCACAAATGCTTTGCGAACGAACGGGTATGAAAAAGGTGTTCTTCTCAAATTCCGGTGCGGAGGCGAATGAATGTGCTATCAAGGTTGCCAGAAAATACGGAGAAATAAACAAGGGAGAGCAGTATACCACAATAATAACTCTCAAGGACAGCTTTCACGGAAGAACTCTTACTACGCTTGCTGCGACAGGTCAGGACGTTTTTCACAAGGATTTTTTACCGCTAACTGATGGATTTGTTTATGCCGAGGCTAATAACATAGACGACGTTAAGCGTCTTATTGACGAAAATAAATGTTGTGCTGTTATGTTTGAGACCGTTCAGGGCGAAGGCGGTGTCTGTGCACTTGATAAAGAATTTCTTATTGCCTTGGAGGAGCTTGTCCACAAGGAGAATATCCTTTTGATTGCGGATGAGGTGCAGTGCGGTAACGGCAGGAGCGGTAGGCTTTATGCGTATATGAACTACGGAATAACGCCGGATATTGTAAGTACCGCAAAGGGGCTTGCCGGAGGTCTTCCTCTTGGCGCAACCATGCTTGGACCGAAAGTAGAGAATATACTTGGCGCAGGTATGCACGGCTCAACATTCGGCGGAAATCCTGTTTGCTCTGCGGCGGCTATCAATGTTTTATCAAGACTTGACGGCGATCTTTTGGACGATGTTTCTAAAAAGAGTAGGTATATATTCGATGAGCTTAACGGAGCTAAGGGAATTATCAGTGTCAGCGGATTAGGCTTAATGATAGGAATTGAGACCGAGCGTCCTGTGGGCGAAATTATCGAGGAATGTCGAAAAAATGGAGTATTGGTTATAAAGGCTAAGCAAAAAATACGACTTTTACCCGCTCTAAACATAGAAAAAGAGCTTTTGGAAAAAGCTATAAAAATTATCAAGGAGGCTTGTGCAGGATGAGGCATTTATTAAAGCTTATGGATCTCTCGACGAATGAGATCATTGAGATACTTAACCTTGCAGACCAGCTTAAATATGAAAAAAAGAACGGAATAGAGCATCATATTCTCAAAGGAAAAACTCTTGGACTTATTTTTGAGAAATCTTCTACCCGAACAAGAGTTTCATTTGAGGTTGGTATGTACGATCTTGGTGGAAATGCATTGTTCCTCAGCTCAAGAGACCTACAAATAGGTCGTGGAGAGCCTGTGCAGGATACGGCAAGAGTTTTGTCAAGATACCTTGACGGAATAATGATACGTACCTTTGCGCAGCAGGAGGTAGAGGATCTTGCAAAATACGGTTCTATCCCGATAATTAATGGTCTTACCGATTATTGCCATCCTTGTCAGGTCTTGGCGGATCTTATGACTATTCGTGAGCACAAGGGTGTTCTGAAGGGCAAGAAGCTTTGTTATATTGGCGACGGTAACAATATGACAAATTCGCTTATCGTGGGCTGTATTAAGGTGGGAATGGAGGTATCAGTTGCATGTCCGAAGGGATATGAACCTGATGCTGAGCTTATGAAATGGGCTAGCGAGAACGGAATCTTTACTTGTACTGAGAATGTGCTTGATGCTGCTCGTGATTCCGACGTTATTTATACGGATGTTTGGGCATCAATGGGGCAGGAGGCAGAGGCAGAGGAGAGAAAGAAGATTTTCAAGGGGTACCAGATTAACTCCGATGTTATGTCTGTGGCTCATAGTGATGCTATGGTAATGCACTGTCTGCCCGCTCACAGAGGAGAAGAGATTGCGGAGGATGTTCTTGAAGCACACGCAAACGAAATATTTGATGAGGCAGAAAACAGACTACACGCGCAGAAGGCAGTTTTAGTTAAATGTATGTTGTAAATTTATAAGCGGTGTCTATTATTTTTATACATAGACACCGCTTGTGCTTTGTCAAATTTAACTATATATTAGGCTATTTGCATAATATAAATTGTAATTTTTAAGCAAAATGCACTAATGCGTTAAAAAAATAACGAATATGTGTTGACAAGTAAATCTTAATATGATATAATGCGAATGTAGAGATTGAGATAATGAAATTTTTATTAGACTTTACATATTTTATGGCGAAAGGGCTTTGAAAAATGAATGATAAGATTTACCAGACCGTAGACAGTGTAGAAGCATTGGAGGAAGCGATCGCTCGTGTAAGAG
>CAZSSE010000053.1:0-9125 GCA_964609165.1 uncultured Lachnospiraceae bacterium | reverse complement strand
GCATCGAAGAGAAATAAGGAGAAAAGAGATGATAAAGAGAAATATACTCAAAATCAGCAGCGCGGATCATTGCCGTGCGGAAGGAATAGGTAGATGTAAATGAAAAAGATACTGTTATAGGCAGCGCCAATGCCGATCTTGTTATTCGTTCACCGCGTATGCCCGCCTTGGGAGAGACGCTTGTTGGCGGAGATTTTTCGGTGGGCGCAGGCGGAAAGGGACTTAATCAGGCGGTCGCTGCAAAAAAGTTAGGCGGCGACGTTACCTTTGTGGGAGCACTTGGAAACGACGCAAACGGACAGCTTCTGCGCTCCAAGCTTGATGCGTTCGGAATAGATTTCAAGGGATCTGTCACGGATGCCGCACCTACGGGATGCGCTATGATAACCGTGGTTGGCGGAGATAATTTTATAATTCTCGATGCGGGTGCGAATGCTTTTATAACACCGGATGTGATAGATGCCGCGCGAGAGATCATTGCCGCCGCTGATACGGTTATGCTACAGTATGAGATACCGGTCGAATCAATAGTGCGTGCAACAGAGATAGCCAAGGCGTACGGCACGCGCGTGGTCGTAAATCCCGCGCCGTATAAGGAAATGCCGAGCGGCTTTTATTCTCTCGTGGATATTCTCGTTCCAAACGAGCACGAGGCTTACGGTCTGTGCGGTATTTATCCCGGAGATGAGCAGTCTGCACGCGATGCTCTTGCCGCATTGAGAGCAAGCGGGATAGGTACGGTGGTAATAACGCTTGGCGATCGCGGATGCGTATACAACGACGGCGATGAGGTCGTTTTCAGCCCCGCAGTAAAGACAAAGGCGGTGGATACCACATCGGCGGGTGATAGCTTTATCGGCGCCCTTTGCGTAAGGCTTTCGATGGGAGATTCGCTTCGTGACGCGGTAAAATATGCCACCGTGGTTTCATCAATAACCGTTAGCAGAGCAGGCGCGAGTGATTCGATCCCTTACGCCTACGAGATAAAATAACAACTAAAAATAAAGCATGGAGATCACAGAACAGATATGCAGATCAGATTAAGTGCATTTTCCGATGAGGCGGGCGCGGGTCTTGCCGAGCAGATAGACGCTCTGCAAAAAAATAATATCGCGCTTACCGAGCTTCGTTCGGTAAACGGAAAAAACGTGGCAGAGCTGACGCTTGCCGAGGCGAGAGAGATAAGCTCTACGTTGAAGAGCGAGGGAGTAATGCTGTCGGCGGTGGGTTCACCTATGGGTAAGGTGGATATATCGGTTAATATCAATGAATATCTTGATACGGTAAAGCATATATGCGAGCTTGCGAACGTCTTTGAGACCTACAGAATAAGAATGTTCAGCTTCTTTGAGGCGCACGCACAAAGAGATAGAGTAATTGATAATCTTTGCCGTATGGTAGAGGTGGCAGATTCATACGGAGTCGGTCTTTACCATGAAAACGAGAAGGGAATTTACGGTGATGTGGCAGAGCGTGTCCTTGATATTAGGGAAAACGTTAAAGGCTTGCATTTCGTTTACGATCCCGCAAACTTTTTGCAGGTAGGCGAGAGTGCCGATAAAACTCTGCCCTTGCTTTACGCTATCAGCGACTATTTTCATATCAAGGATCTTGTGTCGGCAACGGGAGAGCTCGTTCCGGCAGGTGAGGGAGACGGTCAGATCTCGCGCCTTGCGGAGATGATAGATCACGATACAGTGATGACTGTTGAGCCGCATTTGAAAATATTTGGCGGCTATGACAAAATAGACGGCGAGAAGATGAAGCACAAATTCCATTTTGATAGCAATCGCAAGGCGTTTGACGCGGCTGTCGGCGCATTGAAGGCGATACTTATAAACAGCGGTTATACCGAGATCAAGGGAGGATTTTCAAAATGATACGAGAGGGACTTGGATTAAATCTTTTTTCAATAAGAAATTATCTTGACAGCGAGGAGCATTTCAAGAATGCGCTGACTGCACTTAAGAATATGGGATATTCATACGTTCAGTTTTCGGGAGCACCATTTGACGCGCAGATGATAAAGCGCGCTATCGACGAGGTTGGATTGCCCGTGGTGCTTACACACGTGCCGTTCGACCGTATAATTAACGATACCGAGGCGCTTATGGACGAGCACGAGCTGATCGGCTGTAAGAATATCGGTCTTGGAATGATGCCGCTTGACGATGTAAAGGATTCCGAAAGGCGCGTCAAAGCTATAGCCGCCCTGAATGCTGCCGGCGAGAGAATGGCAAGGAGGGGCTTTAAGCTTTTCTATCATCATCACGATTTTGAATTTATACGCTACGGCGACAAAACTGTTTTCGATATGCTTATTGACGCTCCCTATATCAACTTTACGCTTGATACGTTCTGGCTTCAGAGCGGAGGTGTCGATATAGTTGATACCATCGCAAGGCTTAAGGGCAGAATAGAGTGTATTCACCTTAAGGATTATATGATAGTATTCAAGGAGGACGGCGGCTGGGTAAAGCCCTGCTTTGCTCCCGTAGGCGATGGAAACATAAATTTTGCGGCAGTAATAGACGCGGCACGCGAGGCGGGGGCAAAATATTTCCTCGTCGAGCAGGATAACGCGGCTTCGCTTCCCGATACGATGGGACAGGTTGAGCGCAGCGTTCGTTACGTTGATAAGAATTTAAAATAAGCAGAGGGATAAAAAATGAGCGTAAGATACGGAATAATAGGACTTGGAAATCAGGGCTCGAGCTATCTTTTTAATATTTTCGAAGGCGGCAAGGCAGTTGACGCAACGGTGAGCGCGGTCTGCGACAATAATCCTGCAAAGATCGAGCTTGTAAAGAGCCGTGTGCCTAAGTGCGATCCTGTATATTTTGACAACTACATAGAGATGCTTGACAGCGGTCTGTGCGATGCAGTGCTTGTAGAGGTGCCTCACTATCAGCATCCAGAAATGGTAATGGAATGTCTTAAAAGAGGTATCCACGTTATCTGCGAGAAGCCTGCGGGCGTTTATACAAAACAGGTCCGCGAGATGAACGAGGCGGCAGAGAAGAGCGACGCACTCTTCGGTATGATGTTCAATCAGCGTACAAACTGCCTTTACAGAAAGATGAGAGAGATAATTGCAGAGGGCGGAATAGGTGAGCTTCAGAGGGTAAATTGGATAATTACCGATTGGTACCGTACACAGCAGTACTACGATAGCGGAAGCTGGAGAGCTACGTGGGCAGGCGAGGGAGGCGGAGTTCTCATCAACCAGTGCCCCCACCAGATCGACCTTGTACAGTGGGTGGTCGGAGAGGCTCCAATAGAGGTCAACGGATTCTGCCAATACGGAAGGTGGCACGATATTGAGGTAGAGGACGAAGTAACCGCTTATTTCCGTTACAGGAACGGTGCGACAGGTGTATTTGTGACCACCACGGGCGAGACTCCCGGCACGAATCGCTTTGAGGTATCGGGAAGCCGCGGTAAGCTGCTTTGTGAGGATGGCAAGCTTTGGTGGTACAAAAACGCCGAGGATGGCTTTAAATGGTCGCTTGAGTGTGCAGATGGCTTCACAAAGCCTGCCTGTGAGAAAACGGAGGTCGAGACCGACGGTCAGAATCTTCAGCACGTCGGTATAATCAATAACTTCACAGCGGCAATACTCGGCAAGGAGCCGTTATTCGTTGCGGGAACCGACGGTATAGCGGGCGTTGAGCTTATGAACGCAATCGAGCTTTCGGGCTGGAACGGCGGAGAGAGTATATCGCTGCCTGTAGACGAGGAAAGATACCTCAACGAGCTTAATGCGCGTCGTGCGACCTCGAGACTTAAGGTCGTAGACGACAGCAAGGTGATAGATACAGCGGGTACCTATGGGGGAAAATAAGGTGAAATTACGGTGTGCCGTGGTAGGCTACGGCATTATAGGACATGTGCATGAGCGTATCGCACGCGAATACGGCGAGCTTTGCGCGGTCTGCGACGTAAATGCGAGTGCTCTTTCGGATATAGATGAATGCTTACGGTACAGCGATTATGCGCAGATGCTTGACGCGGTGAAGCCGGACGTTGTCCACATATGCACTCCGCATTATCTGCACGCGGATATGGTGATCGCCGCATTGGATCGCGGTATCAACGTGCTTTGCGAGAAGCCGCTTTGCATTGTACGCGAGGATATTGACCGTATACTTGAGGCAGAGCGCAGATCTGACGCGGTGATGGGGGTCTGCTTGCAGAACAGATACAACCCCGAAAATATTTACGCTAAGAAATACCTGGAGGACAAGAGTATCAGAAACGCCCACGGCACCGTGCTTTGGCATCGCGATCCCGCATATTACGCCTCGGGCGAGTGGCGCGGTAAATGGAGCACCGAGGGTGGTGGAGTTCTTATCAATCAGGCACTTCACACGCTCGATCTGCTGATATGGATGTGCGGTGAGCCGAGTCAGCTTGTGGCAAGCGTGTCAAATCTGACGCTTGGCGAGGCTATTGAGGTCGAGGATACCGCAACGCTTATTTGTGACGGCGAGAGCAGATTTATTTTTAACGCATCTAACGGAAGCGCTACAGACTGCCCCGTTGAGCTGACGCTGTTTACCGAGAACGAAACACTGAAAATTATGCCAAATCAGGTTTTGGTGGGGGACGAGCTTCATAGCCTTGAGGATAGCTGCGTATCGCTTGGCAAGGCTTGCTACGGTAGCGGTCACGAGGCACTCATATCGGATTTTTATGATTGCATAATCAGCAAAAGAAAGTTTTCAATCGACGGCGCAGAGGGTGCTAAGGTAATAAAGGTAATACTTGCGGCGTATGCAAGCAAGGGTAAAAAAATAGAAATATTATGAGGTAAAATATGAAGAACGGAGTTATATGGCAGGATATAGACGGCAATGATATTCAGGCGCACGGCGGCTGTATTATCGAGCATAACGGTACGTACTATTGGTACGGTGAGCATAAGGGCGCGGATAATTGCCCCGGCACGAGCCGTGTTGACGTTATAGGCGTGTCGTGCTATTCATCGAAGAATCTGCACGATTGGAAATACGAGGGACTTGTGCTAAAGAGCGATAAGGATGACCCGCAAAGCCCGCTATACTACAAAAAGGTGCTTGAGCGTCCGAAGGTTATCTATAACGAGAAAAATAACAATTTTGTGCTTTGGGCGCACGCAGACAGTGCCGATTACGTGTTCGGCGGTATCGCAGTGGCAATATCAGACAGTCCTACGGGACCCTTCAGATTTCTTTACGCTAAACAGCCCAACAAGCAGGACTCCCGCGATATGACTGTCTATAAGGACGTTGACGGAACGGCGTACCTCGTTCACTCGAAGGATTGGAACAAGACTATGAATCTTTCGCGTCTCAACGATGATTACACCGATACCGACGGATTTTACGTTTCAATACTGATCGATCAGGAAAGAGAGGCACCTGCGCTTTTCTATAAGGACGGAATGTATTATATGATAAGCTCAGGATGCACGGGATGGCTTCCGAATCAAGCGCTTTTCGCACGCTGTGAGCATTTTCTCGGTAAGTGGAAGCTCATCGACAACCCCTGCCGCGGTGAAAAAATGGATACTACATTCGACGGTCAGAGTACGTACATATTCGAGGCGAACGGGGAATTTTATCTTATGCTCGACCATTGGCATCCGAACGACCTCAAGACATCTGGCTACAGTATTCTTAAGATAGATATGCTTGAGAATAACAACATCCGTGTAAATTGGCAGGATGAATGGAAGGGAATATAATGGCTAACGAGATTATCAAGGGTATGGGATTTCACCATATCGCGCTTAAATGCAGAGATATAGAAAAGAGCCTTGCTATGTACAAGGCGTTGGGAATGAAAGAGATCGTCCGTTGGGGCGAGGGAGAAGGGCTTATCGTCATGCTTGACATCGGCGATGGCGGCAGAATAGAGCTTTTTGCCAACGGCTCTGACGAGTATAGTGTCAACGGAAAGTGGCAGCATTTTGCCATGCGTGTTGACGACGTTGATACGGCATATTCTATTGCTCGTGCGTCGGGCTTTGGTGAGCATACAGCGCCAAAGGTCATTCCACTTGACTCAAGCCCCGAAAAGATCTCAATAAATATTGCGTTTGTGATCGGACCCGACGGCGAAGAGGTCGAGTTTTTTAAGGAGGTATGAAAATATGGATTGGAATAAAAAGCTTTATGCTAAGGACGAAAAGCCGCTTGACCGTCTTGTAGACGGATATAGCCTTACGTCTGTATTCAGAAAAATAGCATTCATCGGAGACAGTCTTTCGTCGGGTGAGTTTGAGACCTGCGATCCCGAGGGAAATAAGGGATACCACGATCTTTATGAGTATTCGTGGGGGCAGTACATCGCGCGTTCAAACGGTCTGATTGCATATAATTTTTCGCGCGGAGGAATGACCGCGAAGGAATATATGGAGAGCTTTGCCGAGCAAAGAGGATTTTGGGATAAGGATAAGGCTGCGCAGGCGTATGTTATCGCGCTTGGCGTGAACGATCTGTATGGACTTGAGCAGCCGATAGGCTCGCTTGACGACGTTCACCCAAAGGACTATACAAAAAATGCGGAGAACTTTATCGGATATTACGCAATGATAATCAGCCGTTATAAAGAGATCAGCCCCGACGCAAAATTTTTCTTTATGACCTTTCCAAGAGTAACGATACATTTTGGGGACGACAGAGTGATTCGTATGCGCGAGCTATTGTACGGTCTGTGTGATATATTTGATAACTGCTACGTTCTCGATCTGTATGAGTACGGACCCGAGTATGACGATGAATTTAAAAAGAATTTTTATTTGCTCGGACACCTCAATCCGCAGGGATATATCCTTACAGCACAGATGGTCGATTCGTATATAGACTACATAGTGCGCCATAATCCCGAGGATTTTAAGACGGTAGGCTTTGTGGGTACAGATATAAGGTATAAGTGGTGAAAAAAATAGCGGATTCACTCTCTGAATCCGCTATTTTGTATATATTTACAATTTTATACTATCAGCTTTGTGCAAACCACCAAAAAAGGTATCATATGTTAACAAAATGGGGATATTGTGATAGAATAAAGAAAAAGAGGTAAATTCCTTTAAATAGAAGAACCGATTTTGCCGCTATCGAAGGGAAAATACCTCGATAGCGGCTTTTTGTCAAATTGAACGTTGAGTATTGGATAGTATAAAGATAAAAATAAATATAAAAAAATCTATTACGTGTAACCTAAGCCTATTTTTGGCGACATATATTATGAGAGCAAATGAAAGGAGGTTTTCAAATTATGCAATGCTTTGGTATTGTTACGGATGTTAACACACATTCATACACTTCTTGCGCAGATAATTGTACGGGACTTCCGGTGACGCTGACTTCTACTCATATGAGTTGTGAGCATTCGTATGTAAATCACAAGACACGAGAAAATATTAGAGACGAGATAGTATCTTTGTATGGACCCGGTACGGAAACAACAGTCAAACTTTCGTGGACCGGACATGTCTTGGAAAATGGAAATGCTATATATAACTCAGGTTATCGTGTTGTCGTTATGACGATAGAAAAGGCAACGGATGTTAATAATAACAATCTATCCGGTGATATTATTAGAAAAAGACGCCTATATACATTGTTACACGAGTTGTCGCATCATTTAGGCGCTCCTGATCATTACTGCTACGGTGATATAACCGAAGACGGAGGGTGCTCGAATCCTTCAAACGATTGCTATACGTGTGATTATGGATTGACAGAATATCCAAGTTGCATAATGTATACGGAAATATACGATTTGGAATCTAAATTAGCAAACGGAAAGTTGGATGAAATATATTGCCCCCAGTGCAGAAGTGATACTAATCAAAAGGGAATATCATGGTATCTCAACCGTTATTTTCAATGAAACGAGGTAAACAAGTATGAAAAAAATATTACTGCTTTTGACGATAGTTATGATGGAACTTACATTAAGCGACGCGCTTTGATCGACGGCGTGTATCTCAGGATACGAGAATTTACAACTACTCCCGATGAAGTTAAGATCAATGAAATCTTGAATGGAGAGCTTGTTACGGCAAGCTCTATGATGGAATAATAAATCCCCCGAGCTGATGGTTCGGGGGAAAGAAGCCCCAAAGTCAGTATTGTGATATAATCGAGCTCCACAATTTCCACGGATATTACGAGCAGAGATGGAACGTAATACATGTGTGGAACGGATATTATAAGATAATATCGACATATAGCGATAAGGCATTGACCGCTCCGACAGGTGCAAATAATGACGTTGTAACGCAAACCGATTATACAGGAGCTGATACGCAAAAATGGAAATTCATAGAGCAATCCGATGGCACCTATAAAATATCTCCCAAGAGCAACTCAAATTACTTTATGTCAGCAGGAGATATTTCTTTAACCGCAGATCAGGATCTGGAGATAAGAACCCCACAGAGCGACGGTGGGGATAAGTGGAACATTACTGTATTAAGATTAAGAAGGAGAAAATTAAAGACTCAATAACATACTTGTAATATTTCTTGCTTTTTTGAAATGGGACGGATATTACCGTATCGAATTACAGTACAGCGATCTTGCGCTCACTGCTCCGACGGGATCTAATAACGATGTTGTTACACAAACGCCTTACGCAAGTAAAGATACGCAGGTTTGGAAATTTATCGAACAATCTGACGGAACATATAAGATCTCACCTAAGAGTAATTCGAATTGTTTTCTGTATGCCGGAGACTATTCATTGTACGCCGATCAAGACGTTGAAATAAAGGGTGAACAAAATAACAACAGAAACAAATGGAATCTTCGCAAATATAACGGAAACGTACAACTGGAGGCTCAACAGCAAAGTCTATGGTGTTGCGTTGCCTGCGCAAGAATGTTTACCATGAAGTTTTTTGATCCACTTATGTCGCAGGCTTCAGCTGCGGTGTATGTTAAATTGAACACGGTAACGCATAACCCCACAGCAGAACAGATACAACAGGCGAATTCAGCCGGAACTTTGGCAGAAATAGAACAAGCAATAGAATATTTATCAGGTGTGTCGTTTACTTATAGCGCTTTAAATAAAATTTATAGTGAATATACCCTGCGTAGCTTACTTGATCAATCCAATATTGTAATAGC
>CAZSSE010000052.1:0-9273 GCA_964609165.1 uncultured Lachnospiraceae bacterium | reverse complement strand
GTAATAACAACAGGGATAATAAGTCCCATATCGTTCTTTGTTCTCTCATTGAATTCCTTTGTAAATACGGGAATTGCAACACCGTACTGACCAAGTGCCGGACCTACAGGGGGCTGAGGAGTTGCCTTTCCGGCGGGCAACTGCAACTTGATATAGCCCATAACTTTCTTTGCCATATTAAAATACCTCCATTGTGGTGAATTTGCGGGAGAATTCAAAAATTTTTCTCCCTCCCACTGTTGCGGCTTATCTGCCGCGGCGACCTTCAGTCGCTGATGCTTTTGCTTACGCCAGCTTTACTACGCTTGCGTCAAGCTCTACAGGCATGTCGCGTCGGCCACGCTTAACGAGAACCGTAACGACTTTAAGATCCTCGGATACTGCCTGAACGGTACCGCTGTACCCCTCAAACAACCCGCTTGTGATCGTAACACTGTCGCCTTCCTTAAACTTAAGCTCAACTCTCTTTGTTTCGATATTGAGCGCGTCTACCTCCGCTTCCGTAAGCGGTGTGGGACGCGAGCCGGGACCTACAAAGCCCGTAACGCCCGTGATATTTCTCACAGCGTGCCAGCTCTCCTCTGTCATTATCATCTTGACAAGGACGTAGGACGGAAATATCTTTACCTCGACCTCTTTTTCCACGTCACCGTTCTTTTCGATAACGGTTTCCACGGGGATCTTTATATCGAAGATAAGATGTCCGAGACCACGATTTTCAACGATCTTTTCAAGGCTTGCCTTTACCTTGTTTTCATAGCCGGAATAGGTGTGCGCCACATACCATCTTACGCCGACATTCATTTCATTAATATCACTCATTACAAGAACCTCTTATTACTTAAAGAGACCTATAAGCGCAGCAATACCTTGCGAGAAAGCAATATCAAGAACTCCGATAGCGATCGCGCACGCAGCAACGACCACAAGAACAACACCGCTTCCCTTAAGGACCTGCTTCCACGTGGGCCATACTATCTTCTTGACCTCACTTTTGAAGCCCTTCCAAGCATTCTTTACTCTGCCCTTTTTCTTTTCCTTCTTGGCTTTTGCAGGCTTGCTCTGCTTGGTCTCAACTTCAGCAACGTTCTTTTCATTCTCTGCCATCTTCATCAATCCTCCTAATTACTTAGATTCTTTGTGAAGAGTGTGCTTGCGGCAGAATCTGCAGTACTTCTTGAGTTCAAGTCTGTCAGGATCGTTCTTTTTGTTCTTCTTCGTGTCGTAATTCCTCTGCTTGCACTCTGTGCATACGAGAGTAATCTTAACTCTTGCATCATTAGCCATTTTAGCGGCACCTCCATTTTCAAAATATTTAACCGCACACCGAAGGATCGCAAGACCTTTCGGAAGCGATCAGTGTACCTCCCTCACCGAGCAGCGTGCTACGATGCCTTTCGGCAATGGCGCAAATCGTTGCACAGCAAAAAAGCCTGCTCGCAGAGGTACCACTATTATACCACCTTAAAAACCGTGTGTCAATACTTTTTTAATATTTTCATTATTTTATTTTTCATAAAAAGGCGGGGGCACATGTCCCTCGCCTTTTATGATATTGAAGACATTGAAATTATTCGCCGTCAAGCATCTCAAGATCCTCTTTTGCAATAATGCATTCGAACTTCTCACCGCAAGCGGGGCAAGCCAGCTCCTCGGGATCAATACTTCCGTCAAAGCATATTACCTCGCCGCAAGAGGGGCACTCCACCTCAAAAAAGTCGTCGTCGGCAAGCTCGCAATCCTCGTCGCAATCGCAGCAGTTTCCGTCACACTCAAGGCCATCATCATCGCAGCAATCGCAATCATCGTAAAGAAGTTCCTCTACGCTTCCAAGATCCTCATCAAGCTCATCAACGTAATCGTTCAGAGTATCGACATCCTCATCGAGCTGTTCAATAGCATCCGCCATATCTCCGACAAGATCAAGAAGAGCGGCAATTATCTTGCCCTCCTTCGTAGTCTCGTCGAGCTCTACGCCGTCAGCAAGTCCCTGAATGTATGCAGCTTTTTCACTAAGCGTCATAGTCCGATCCTCCGATTATGCTCTGGAGAGATATTCACCCGTTCTGGTGTCTATCTTAAGAACCTCGCCCTCATTGATAAAGAGCGGAACCTTGATAACCGCGCCGGTCTCAAGAGTTGCGGGCTTGAGAGTGTTGGTTGCGGTATTACCTGCAAATCCGGGATCTGTCTGAGTTACTGCAAGCTCAACGAACGTGGGAGGCTCTACGCCAAACACGTTACCCTTATAGGAAATGATCTTGCACATCATCTCCTCCTTAACAAACTTAAAGCTGTCGGGAAGCTTGTCGCCGTTAAGAGGAAGCATCTCGAAGCTCTCCATATCCATAAAGTAATAAAGATCTCCGTCGTTGTAAGAATACTGCATCTCTTTTCTCTCAATGTAAGCATTCTAAAATTTGTCTGTAGGGCTGAAGGTTCTTTCGATAACCGAACCGGTGATAACGTTCTTTATCTTGGTACGAACGAAAGCCGCACCCTTACCGGGCTTAACGTGCTGGAACTCGATTACCTGATACACAGCTCCGTCCATGTCGAAAGTGATACCGTTCTTAAAATCGCCTGCTACTACCATAGTTATTTACCTCCAAAAAGTAAGTCTGATTTTTTCACACGTATTCATTATACAGCATATTCGTTCAAATTTCAAGAGTTTTTTGCATTTTTCTTAAAATCTTTGTAACTTTTTTTAAAAAATCGACTTTTTTGTTTCCGAACAAGCTTCTCTTTTGTTATTTTGTCGAAAGTTTCTCTGCTTTTATGAAATTTATTGTAGATAATTGCTCAAAATTCAAAAATTCATTGACAAGCGCAAAAAAAAAGTTTATAATATAGTGTATAATATAATCGGTAATTTGTCTTGAATTTGAGAGGACATCAATTATGATAAGAAGTATGACATCCTTCGGGAGGGCAAGAAGGACGGTTGGCGGCAAGGATATAACCGTAGAGATCAAATCGGTAAATAACAGATTTTTTGATTGCTCGGTCAAGCTCCCACGCACCTTTTCCTTCCTTGAGGAAAAAATAAAGCCGTATCTGCAAGCTAATTCGGTATCACGCGGCAAGGTGGACGTTTTTATTACTATAGACGTTATAGATTCGCCCATTCCGAAGATAAGCATAGACGAGGGCTATGCCGAGGCATACATCGACGCTCTGCGTACTCTCGGAGAGCGTTTTGGTCTGCGTGACGATATAAGCATTATGCATGTGGCACAAAATCACGATATTTTCGTTATACAAAAATCTGAGGAAGACGCCGAAAAGGAATGGAACGATCTTCGTTCGGTGCTTGATGAGGCTTTGACAAGCTTCCTTGCGGGGCGTTTACGCGAGGGTGAAAACATAGAACGCGACCTGTTATCCAAGGTAGATAATATCAAGTCGATAGTAAGGCGCATCGAGGCGCTCTCACAAAACGACGTAACCGAGTACCGTGCAAGGCTTGAGGCAAAGCTACGCGATATGCTGTCGGACAACCGTATAGTTTTCGAGGAAAGCAGAATTCTTACCGAATGCGCTATATTCGCCGACAGAGTTGCTATCGACGAGGAGCTTGTGCGCTTGCGCTCGCATTTTGACGGCTTTGCAGAAATACTCGCCTCGGGTGAGCCCGCCGGAAGAAAGCTCGATTTTCTCGTACAGGAGATGAACCGTGAGACCAACACCATAGGATCTAAGTGTCAGAATGCATCAATTGCAAAAATGGTAGTAGACATCAAGTGCGAGATAGAAAAAATAAGAGAACAGATCCAGAATATCGAGTAACTTAGCATTAGGAGAACTGTTATGAAATTCATAAACATAGGCTTTGGCAACATGGTCGCGGCAGACCGTATAATAACGATAGTAAGCCCCGACTCCGCCCCTGTAAAAAGACTTATACAGGACGCAAAGGACGCGGGACGTGTCATAGACGTTTCCTGCGGCAGACGTACTCGCTCGGTGATAATCACAGACAGCGAGCATATAATCCTCAGCGCGATACAATCAGAGACCATCGCCAACAGACTTGATAACGAGTCGGTTGACGAGGAAGAACCCGAATAAGTGAGGTCTGATATGAAAAACGGCTTGATGCTTGTGGTTTCCGGTCCTGCCGGAAGCGGTAAAGGAACTGTCAACGCGATATTGCTTGAACGCGATGATTTTGCGTTCTCGGTATCGGCAACCACCAGAGCTCCCCGCCCCGGCGAGGTAGACGGTGTGAATTATCATTACATAACGAGAGAGGATTTTCTCTCAAGAATCGATTCCGGCGATATGCTTGAATATACAGAATACTGCGGAAATTTCTACGGCACTCCGCTAAAGGAGGCCGAGGAGGTGCTCAGATCGGGAAAAAATCTCATTCTTGAGATAGAGGTCGAGGGCGCGCAGAACGTCAAAGCAAAATATCCAGACGCAGTGCTCGTGCTCTTGCTCCCACCGTCTTATTCCGAGCAGGAGGCAAGGCTTCGCGGACGTGGAACAGAGACAGAGGATAAAATACTTCAACGTCTTGCACGTGCAAAGGAGGAGGTCGCACTTGCCGATCACTATGATTACGTAGTGTACAACTACGACGGAAGAGCCTCGGAGGCGGCAGAACAGATCCTTTCGATAGTAGAAGCGGAAAAGCTCTCTGTCAAGCGCAACAAAGATATTGCGAAAAATTACCTTAACGCTTAAAATTAAATCTATATAAATCTTTCAAGGAGAAAAATATGCTTTATCCTACAATTTCCGAACTTACAAAGGACGAATTTAACCGCTACGAGCTTGCACTCGCTACTGCAAAGTGCGCAAGGATCATTACCAACGAATACGTTCAGCAGCGCGAAGCGGCAGAAAAAGCGGCTACAGGCAATAAGGAAGCCGACAGGAACCTTATCAATATGATCAACAAGGAATACCGCGACGAAAAAGCAGTTAAAAACGCTATCACCAAGATCAACAGAGGTGAGTATAAGATCGTCCGCACCGAAGGAGCCATGACCGAGGAAAATGAGCCGGAGACGGTCGAGGAGGCTGTGCAGACCGAGGACGAGGTCAACGAAGCTGAGGCTGAATAAATTATAAGCACCTTTAGGGAAACGGAGGGATGTATATGTCGGAATATGCCGGGGTTCATATATTGAGAAGCCCTTATCACATCGATAATGCATTTGACTACTTTATTCCTCCGCACATTCGCGACGAAATACAGGTGGGCGATTTCGTTACGGTTCCCTTTGGCACTGCTAACACAAGGGAGATCGCTTTGGTGGTCTCCCTTAAAGATTTTCCCGACAATAAAAATGTAGACTGCAAGCCCATCTATTCTGTATCCGATAAAAATCTTTCGCTGTCTCCCGAGATGATGGGGCTTTGCTTCTTTATGAAGGAGCAAACTCTTTGCACAGTCGGAGATGCTGTCAGGAGCATGATCCCCGCAGCCGCATTGACAAAGGCACTTGAGATATACAAGCCGACAGAGCTCGCGCGTCCTTCCGACGCATCGCTTGATGCGGTGACACTGTATATACTTGACTTCATAAAAAAGAAAGAAAAGACAGATCTTGAATCCTTAAAGGCAAAATTCGGTCCGGCGACCAAGCCTGCATTGGCAAAGCTTTGCGACATGGGACTGATACTGCGTGATTTTGAGCTTCGTGAGCCGCAGGTCAAATTCGAAAATTTTTACAGGCTTGCAATTTCAATGCAAGATGCCGTCGCAATTGCCGAACGCACCGACATCAAGTTTCGTCTGCGCTCAATGTCTCATATCGGTGCCGTATCGTACTTTATAGATAGATCGGAATCTGAGATACCAGAAAAGCAGCTCATGGCAGACTGCGCCTTATCATATGCCCAGCTCAAAGCACTATGCGACAAGGGGATACTTGAAAAGCTCCGCCGCGTTATAGACCGCGGACTTGCGATTGTAACGCCAGAGGAGTATTCAAACGCATCTGATGCGCCTATCGTGCTCAACGACGAGCAAAGTAAGGCTTTTGATACACTTCGCGCTCTTGCCGATCAAAAAGAGCCGCGCGCTGCACTTTTACACGGAGTAACGGGCAGCGGAAAAACATCGGTCATTATGAAGGCTATCGACTACATACTCGATGGTGGAAGAAGCGTCATAGTTCTGCTCCCGGAAATTGCTCTGACACCTCAAACGCTGAATATATTCTGCTCGCGCTACGGAAAGCGCGTTGCTATAATACATTCGGGGCTGTCGGAGGGCGAGCGTCTTGATACCTATAAAAGGATAAGGAGCGGTGGCGCCGACGTAGTAATAGGAACGCGCTCCGCCGTATTCGCTCCCCTTGACAATCTCGGAATGATAGTTATTGACGAGGAGCAGGAGCATACCTATAAATCAGATCAAAATCCAAAATATCATGCAAGAGATATAGCAAGATACCGCGTAAATCAGAAAAATGCCCTCATGCTTTTAGCATCGGCAACTCCCTCGTTTGAAAGCTATTACAAGGCGCAGGAGGGAAAATATACGCTAATTCAGTTGAAAAACCGATATGGCGGTGCAAAATTGCCGCGTGTGTCAATAGTTGATATGCGAAAAAGCTCGTCAGGCACAGCTACCTCGCCGATCGGAAATCTGCTTTGCGAGAAGCTTGTACAAACAAAGGAGAACGGCAATCAGTCCATTCTCTTTATCAATCGACGAGGATACAACAATTTTGTTTCCTGCCGCAGCTGCGGAGAGGCAGTTTCCTGTCCAACCTGTAGTGTTTCGATGACATATCACACTCTCGGAGCATCCTACGAAATGGGTGAGCTGCGATGCCATTGGTGCGGTCGCAGGATGCCTATGCCAAGCGAATGTCCGTCCTGTAAAAGCGAGCATATATCGAGAATGGGCTATGGAACACAGCGCATCGAGCAGGAGCTACGTGAGCTTCTTCCGACGGCGAATATACTGAGAATGGATACCGATACCACATCCGCCAAAAACGCATATGAGGAGATACTCGGAAAATTTCGTAGGCGTGAGGCAGACGTGCTGCTTGGCACTCAGATGGTAACTAAGGGACACGACTTCCCCGCTGTTACGCTGGTCGGGGTGTTGCTTGCAGATGCTTCGCTCTATCTCGACGATTACCGCGCCGCCGAACGCACATTTGCGATGCTGACACAGGTTATCGGCAGAGCCGGAAGAGCGGATAAGGAGGGAGAGGCGATAATTCAGACAAACAATCCAGATAACGATTGTATTCGCCTTGCCTGCGCGCAGGATTACGACAGGTTTTATCAAAACGAGATACGCCTGCGCCGCCAGCTCAGCTTTCCTCCGTTTTGCGATATAGCTCTTATGACTATTTCTTCGACCTACGAGAACGAGCTTATGAAGGCGACGAAAATACTCGCTGAAAAATTTGCAAGGCTTGTGGAGAGCGAATACAGTGATCTTCCCCTGCTTACCTTCGGACCGTTTGAGGCGCCTGTATACAAGGTAGACAGTAAATACAGAATGCGAATGGTGGTTAAATGCAAGCTCGGCCGCCGCTCTCGCGCAATGTTTGCAGAGCTTCTTGCAGATTTTTCAAGATCCGGAGCTCGCAATCTCAATCTTTCGATAGACTTTAACCCGTCTAATCTTTAATACGTATAATGCATAACACGATTTACCAAAATAAAAGGAGAAAATTATGGCAAAACTAAAGATACTTAAGCTCGGTGACGAAACGCTTCGTTGCGTTTGCCGCCCCGTAGATAAAATAACACCTCGCATAATCCGCTTGCTTGACGATATGGTCGATACCATGCATGCCGCGGACGGCGTTGGTCTTGCCGCGCCGCAGGTCGGCGTTTTGCGCAGGATCGTGGTCATCGAAACTCCCGATGAAGGACTTATAGAGCTTATAAACCCTAAGATAATCGCATATTCCGGCGAGCAAGAGACAGAGGAGGGCTGTCTGTCGATACCCGGAAGATGGGGTATTACGCGCCGTCCTATGCACGTTACTGTAAGAGCCATGAACCGCAAGGGCGAGATTGTTGATATAAACGGCTCGGGACTGCTGGCAAAGGCATTCTGCCACGAGCTTGACCATCTGGACGGAAAGCTTTATATAGACTGTGCGATCAGAATGGAAAGCAACGACTGATATTGACGCTACTTAAGGAGAACATATGAAAATTCTTTTTATGGGCACGCCCGATTTTGCGCTTTTTTCGCTCAAGGCACTGGTTGAAAAAAGCGATCATGAGATATGCGGAGTAGTAACTCAGCCCGACAAGCCGAAGGGCAGAGGCTACACCCTGCTTCCCCCTCCCGTAAAGGTATATGCAGAGCAAAGGAACATCCCCGTCTATCAGCCGAGCACTCTTCGTGACGATGCGTTTGCCGCTCTACTCGAAGATCTGAATCCGAATCTTATTGCCGTAGTTGCCTACGGAAAGATACTTCCGCTTAACGTCATAGAATATCCCAAATACGGTTGCATCAACGTGCACGGCTCGCTTCTTCCCGAATACCGAGGCGCCGCCCCTATGCAAAGAGCGGTGATCGACGGCAAGAAGGTAACGGGAATTACGACTATGTATATGGCAGAAGGGCTTGACACGGGAGATATGCTTCTGCGCTACGAATTTCCGATTGGCGAAAACGATAATTTTGAGACCGTACACGACGGATTGGGTGCACTCGGAGCTAAGGCTCTGCTCGACACTATAGATCTGCTCGCTCGCGGCGAGGCAGTCAGAATACCGCAGAATGACTCTCTTTCTACCTATGCAAAAAAAATAACCAAGGAGGATTGCCTGCTCGATTTCAACACCGACGCACGCACTATCCACAATCTTATAAGAGGACTTTCTCCCATTCCGCTTGCGTTTACACACACCCCCGACGGAAGGCTGCTTAAGGTCGTAGAAGCAAGGATCGCCGACGAAGGCTGCGAACATTCTGCGGATGAGATAGGAAAGGTCATATCGCTTGACGGTGGCATTGAGGTTGCTTGCAGCAAGGGCTCGATACGTATACTCCGTCTGCTCCCGGAGGGCAAATCGCGTATGTCGGCAGATGATTTTATACGCGGCAGAAAAATAGCGATCGGCGACAGGCTTTTATAATAATTTGCAAATAGCTTGAAGAAAGGTTGGTATAATTATGATATTCGGACTTTTTAGCTTTGATTGGACGATACTGTTAGTCATCCCGGGACTTATTATATCGGTCTGGGCACAGATAAAGGTGAGCACGACGTTCAAAAAATATTCTCAAATGCGCACAAAACGCGGTATGACGGGATATGACGC
>CAZSSE010000051.1:0-9273 GCA_964609165.1 uncultured Lachnospiraceae bacterium | reverse complement strand
ATTTGTAGGTACTGCTACACGGGCAGATGCTGTTATAACTATCTCCGATTCCGCTAACTACGGTAAGCTCGTTGGCGACAACAGAACATACGGCGGCGGTATCGTTGCATACTTCGCAGGTAATAAGTTTACGGCAACAAACGTTACCACAGACTATGCTCACGAGGTAAACGGTGCATGGAACTATTGCGGAGGCGGATTTATCGGAACTCTCGCAAGCGACAATGCAGAATGTTACTTTACAGATTGTGTAAATAACACCGATTTCACGAAGGGCGGAAACCCCGGCGGATTTATCGGCGGTACTGTTACTTCCACCGGCGGTATGTGGAACGCAAAGAGCGTATCCTTCGTTCGCTGTACAAATAACGGCGACCTCACGATCGGCGGATGTATTGGCGGCTTTATAGGTCAGGCTCATATTCGAAGCTATACGTTTATCGACTGTGTAAACAACGGTAATATCACATCGTATGAAAACGTTGCATCGGGCTTTGTAGGTTACGGTTGGAACGGACCTACGATGCTTTATAGAAACTGCGTAAACAACGGTAATATAAGCGCAGAAAAAACGACTGATGGCAAATGGGCTGCAGGCTTTACAGCAATAGGTGGTTCTAAGATAAGTGCAGAGAACTGTGCAAACTACGGCGATATTACTTCAAAGGCTGCAGGCGGTACAGCGTCGGGTCTCTTCCATGTACCCGCATCGGGCTCTATAGTTATCAACAGCTTTAACGCAGGTATTCTTTCCGCTGCTAACAAATACGAGTTCGGAAAGGAAATTACACTTGACGGCTGTATTGAAACAGGTCTCCACGAAGATCTTATTGAGCAGGCAAAGGAGCTTCCCACGTATGCAGAGCTCGTTGAAAAGGACGAGTGGCAGGCAGTTGTAGACGCATTTGCAGCAGCAAAGGCAGTTTATGACGACGCAGAGGCTACTACTGTTGACAAGAAGGCGGCTCTTGATCTTGTCAAGGAAGCTATAGCAGACACAAATACATATGTTCTGGTAGACAGATATGCTCTGTACAAATAACGGCGACCTCACGATCGGCGGATGTATTGGCGGCTTTATAGGTCAGGCTCATATTCGAAGCTATACGTTTATCGACTGTGTAAACAACGGTAATATCACATCGTATGAAAACGTTGCATCGGGCTTTGTAGGTTACGGTTGGAACGGACCTACGATGCTTTATAGAAACTGCGTAAACAACGGTAATATAAGCGCAGAAAAAACGACTGATGGCAAATGGGCTGCAGGCTTTACAGCAATAGGTGGTTCTAAGATAAGTGCAGAGAACTGTGCAAACTACGGCGATATTACTTCAAAGGCTGCAGGCGGTACAGCGTCGGGTCTCTTCCATGTACCCGCATCGGGCTCTATAGTTATCAACAGCTTTAACGCAGGTATTCTTTCCGCTGCTAACAAATACGAGTTCGGAAAGGAAATTACACTTGACGGCTGTATTGAAACAGGTCTCCACGAAGATCTTATTGAGCAGGCAAAGGAGCTTCCCACGTATGCAGAGCTCGTTGAAAAGGACGAGTGGCAGGCAGTTGTAGACGCATTTGCAGCAGCAAAGGCAGTTTATGACGACGCAGAGGCTACTACTGTTGACAAGAAGGCGGCTCTTGATCTTGTCAAGGAAGCTATAGCAGACACAAATACATATGTTCTGGTAGACAGATATGCTGTTAAGGTATCGGATCCCCGTCTTACCGTAAGCTACAGTCTCCCGGGCGCAAAGAGGACAGACTACGTAGCTCTTGTAAAGAACGGAGCTACAGAGGCAACTCTTAACATTCTCCTTGAGGACATCGGTAAGGTAGATAGCTTCGATCTCTTTGAAAACCTTCCCGATGGAACAGCTATTACAGAGGGTGAGTATACTCTCTATCTCGTATCCAAGGACGTGGCTCTTGCAGACGTTATTGCAGATCCCGACAAGGCATACGACGCAGTTGAGATCCTCATCGCAGTTAACGTAATTTACACTGCCGAGGAATTTATGGCAATTGCGGGAACAGATGATGATTATATCCTTGCCAACGATATAGCAGTTGAGGGCGGTATCACATTTGCAGGTAGCCTCAACGGTTTGGGTAACACAATTACTCTTACAGGCAACAAGGGTCTGTTCCGGCATCTTAACGGTGCTAACGGTACTGCACATCAGACCATTAAGAACCTTAAGCTTGAGCACACCTCTACCACAAGCACGACACTTTCCTATGGCTTGATCTATACTCATTCTTGCAGCGTAACTGTTGAGAACGTTCAGATCGGAGCTATGACTATCGTAAACGGCGACCGTGCAGGTGCTATCATCGCTACGGTTGACGATAACCTCTTTAATGACGGTACAGTAAAGGTTGATAACAAGCAGATCGACATTGTTATCAAGGACGTTACTTCTTACGCTACTGTCGATGCACAGTGGTGCGGAGGCGGTCTTATCGGTCGCGCTCTCGTAAGAAGCATCGAGATCGACAACGTTGTTGTCAGCGGTTCCTTTGTTGACGCAAGCGTTAACAACTCCAGCGGCGACTTCGGCGCAGGCGGATTGTTGGGATATGTAGTTGTATATGCCAACGAGGGCGACGCTTACGGCTTGAAGATAACCAATGCAACCAACAATGCAAAGGTAACTACTCAGGGAACAAAGGGCGGCGGTATCATCGGCGACTTCAGCGGCGATCTCTACATAGAGAACGTTGTAAACAAGGGCGACCTTGTAGGCACTCCCGGTCACTGGGCGTTCGGTGAGGGCGGTATCATCGGATACGTTCGCAAATCCGGCAAGATCTACATCAAGAACGCTGAGAACTACGGTAGCTTTACACTTGATTCCAACACCAATAAGGGTGGTATCATCGGTATGGTTGCTGACGACGCAGAATGTGACATTGATATTATCGATTGTGAGAACCACGGTAAGATCAGTGGCGAGAAGAACAATAACGTCGGTGGATTTATCGGTCAGGCTACAAACAACAAGAGCGATATATACCTCAAGAATTGCGTAAACTACGGCGAAATCGACTGTGCGGATAACGCCGCTAATGTCGGCGGTATCATCGGCGGAGCTTGCGGCACGGTTGTACTTGAAGACGTTAAGAACCTTGCTAACATAAAGGGTAATAATAACACAAGTGGTATTATTGCTACAGTTAACGGCACGGTTGAGCTCAAAAATGTTGAAAACGTAGCCGATATTACAGGTAAGAAATTTGTCGGCGGTATCATTGGCTATAGGAGCGTAGGCAACCTTACAATGACAAACGTTACCAACGGCAGTGCAGACAAGAAGACAACTGTAAAGGGTCTTAATACTACAGACAGTTGGAAAACGAACGGAGTAGGCGGTATCTTGGGATACGCTCACGGTACTATCTCTCTTACAAATGTATACAACTACGCAAATGTAAGCGTAGATGGCGAACGCGGTACGTCTATAGGCGGATTTGCAGGTCAGCTCGGTAATGATGGCGAATTTAGCTTTACGGCTACAGATTGTGTAAACTACGGTACTGTTACCGGATACGGCAATCAGGTATCCGGCTTTGTCGGACACGTAAAGTGGATCCCCAACTGCTCGTTGACCTTTACAAACTGCGATAACCGCGGTAACATTAACAGCGTACACGGCAGTAGTGCAGGTGGATTTATAGGTTGTGCTGAGGCAAATTCCGGAAATCAGACCTACACATTTACAAACTGCGATAACTACGGTAATATTGTAGCTGACGAAGGAGGCAATCTCGGCGGATTTATAGGCTATGCACAAAATGCTGAAATCGTTGCTACGGACGTAAATAACTACGGTGATATTACAGCTAACGGTAATGCAGGTGGATTTATAGGTCAGCCTAATAATGGAACCTACACCATTACAAACTTTGTAAACGAAGGTAACGTTGTTTCCGGCTCCAACTATGCCGGTGGTTTCAACGGTTGGGGTGCTGCTACTATCAACCTGACTAACGCTGTAAACTGGGGTAACATTCAGGCAGCAGAAGCCGGCAAGAAGGCAGCAGGTCTTGTATCCTCGGGTACTTCAACTCTTACTGATTGTAAGAATAATGGAGACGTAATTGCTAACGGTCCGGCAGCAGGTCTTGTTGTTGAGGGAACTACCACAGTAACCGCCTCCGAAAACAGCGGTACAATAATTTCCAGCACAGCAGATGCTTGGGGCGCATACAACGGCGCACCGGAAGCTCTTAACAAGGGAAAGGTTCTTCCGAGCTTCAATCCCGAAGACGAGGCAACCTTTGTTGAAATCTGGACTGCTGAAGAATTTATGAATATGAAGGAAGGCTTTAGCTACATCCTTATGGATGACATCGTTCTTCCTGCTGACTATGAGTCTATTTCAATAGGCTTCAATCTCTACACAACCATCCTCGACGGTAACGGCAAGACCATCTATATGAAGGGTCTCTCCTGCCCGCTCTTCTCCACTCTTAAGAGCGTGACTATCAAGGATCTTACATTGGTTGGTACTCTTGACGGCGCTCGCGCAGCTATTGCCGAAATGATAGCTGACGAGGTTCTCGTCAACACAACCTACAATGTCAATATCGACAACGTTACTGTTGACGTTGACATCAAGAATACATCCGGTAAGTCGGTTGGCGGCTTCATTGCCGAAAGCGGAAATATCGGAACAAAGGTAACAACTCTCAGAATTGCCAACTCCAAGTTCCTCGGAAGCATTGACTCTACAGGTTATGCGGCAGGCTTCGTTGGATACTTCTGCACTACAGGCAACGTAACGTTCGACGACTGTACCGTAGGTGACGTTGCTCTTAATACGCATATCAACGGTACGGGACGTGTGGCAGGCTTCGTTGCAAGACTTATAAGCCCTGCGGCAAATGATCCCAAGACTGTAATCGCAACCTTCAAGAATTCTACAAACTATGCAACCATTTCTCAGGTCAGCACAGGCGCTGAGGGTGTTGCAGGCGGTATCATCGGTCGTGCACAGCACATCTCCGTTGTTCTCGACCACGTTGAAAACTACGGTGATGTAAGCACTATCAGACCTGCTCTGAGCTGGTGTCAGGGTACGGGCGGTCTTGTCGGTGAGATCAACAGCAATGCTTTCCTCACGATCTACAGCTCTACTAACTACGGTGATATAACCACCGATAAGGGACAGATCGGCGGTCTCGTTGGTCTTGTTTCCAATAAGTCCTTCCTTACTATCGGCACTTTTACTCCCGAAGGTTACGTAGATTACGGTGTTCTTTCCAGAAACTACGGTTCCGTTACAGTTGGTGCAACCGGTAACGCATATATCGGCGGTCTCGTCGGTTGTGCAGCGTACAACGATGTTGACGCATCTCTTTCCGGTCAGAACCTCGGTACTGCTAACTCGGTCAAGGTCTACGGCGCAGAAAACTACGGCGACGTATACGGCGAATGGTGGGCTAACCTCGGCGGTATCATGGGCGGTTGTAACAACGCTGTTTCCGATCTCATTGTCATCGGCGCAACAAACTGGGGCGATATAGAATCTACCGAGTCCAACGTTGGCGGTATCCTCGGTCAGCCCGGCGCTTCAACCGAATTGACCGTCAAAGACTGTACAAACTACGGTAATATTAAGAATTACGCCAAAAACGGCGCGGCGGGTATCATCTCCAACATTTGGAGCGGTACTCCTGAAAATCTTAATATTATAAACAACACAAACTACGGTACTATTGAGTCTTCCTCCGCTGCCGCAGGTATTACTATGCACACCCTCAGCACCTCCGCCGCTATTGTCTCGGGTAACGAGAACTACGGTACTATTATTTCGAACAACGGCAACGGCGCAGGTATTGCACTGGCTATTAACGGTGATGGAGTTCCCACGTTTAAGGATAACTTAAGCAGCGGTCTCCTTATCGGCGCCGAGAAGCTCTACAAGACGGCGGACGATAAGGCTATCGTTTCCGGTAATAGGGAGTATTGCGCTGTCGTTACGGATCCCGCGCTCGTTGAGCTTGCCAAGAAGATCTGCGCTGCAGATTATGATTTTGAGGACTTCATCGGTGAATCACTTGACGGCGCGGTCAACGTTGATCTCGCATCTCAGATCTACGTTGCTCAGAACGGCAAGGACGCTGCGTCCGACTTCGAGTTCTTCTACGAGCTTGATCTCGACGCAGAGAATAATACTCTCGGCGCAAAGGTCTACTCGGATAAGAACACTGCAGTTCCCGCTATGACCTACGCTGCCAAGCTTGCAAGTATCTCCACGACTTCTTACTATTGGGTCACTCTCGACGCCAAGAACAATACGAACGGAACCGACAGCGGATTCGTATACGCTATAGCTCCCGACGGCACTGTCTACAGCTGCGTTGGCGATCTTGACCAATACGTCGCAGAGGGTGAGGAATACGGTAGTTACGTTATCGAATACTCTGGTCTTAACGTTATCGTATTAGCAAAGGATACTGTAAATAACATATACCGGTCATTAGCTGAATTCGAAGTCGCAGAAGGTTCGTTCGTAGCGATCGGTATCGCAAACGGCGCCTCCGATTACACCTACAACGAGGAGACGGGCGACGTTGTTGCAAATCCCGCAGAGAATCAGAACACTGCTACCATTGCAAACGTAACGTTTGCGACAAGCTACTACGCAGGTGGCATTGTAAGCGCTTTCCGCGCACTTGATACCATCGATCAGAACCTTGCAAACGCAGAGGCTCTCGCTAAGACTCTCGAGGCTGTTCTCGCAAAGGCTCAGGAAGAGTGCGACGCAGCCGCAAAGACAGAAGAGAATTCGGCTTTGGACGTTGAGAAAAAGGCTCAGGCTCTTGCAGACGCTACCAAAGAAGGTAAGAAGGACGAAGAGCTCGATCCCTACGAGGAGGAGCTTGCGGCTGCTGTCGCAGTTTACGAGCGCGCTCACAGAGATCACGAATACAGAAAGTTCGCTCTCGCAACCGCTAAGGCTAACTATGGGGCTGCCAAGGCCGATTACGACGCTCTTAAGGATTCCTACAAGACCGATATTGCCAACGCTAAGGATAACGTTGAAGTTGAGATCGAGGCTGCTCTCAACTGGGCAGGATACTATGAAGCTGTCATAGCTGCTTTGGCTCTCGGTAACAAGTTCGTTGATACAAGGTATGATGTTGCTGCATACTGGGCAGCAGATAATAGAGCATGTGCTGCTACAAATCAAGCAGATCTCGACGCTGCTGTTGCAGATATGAACAATGTTGTCAGAGCTGTTGACACAACAACCTACGAGTATTGGCTCGCTATCGCTAAGAGCCTTAAGGAGAACGATTGGACGATCCTCACTTGGAAGGCATTCCAGGAATTCCTTGCTTCTCTTGATGAGGCTGACAAGTCCACTCAGGAAAAGGTCGACGCTCTTACACAGCAGATCATTGACGAGATTGAAAAGCTCAAATATGACCTTTACCTCGCTGACGAGATGCAGGAGTATTTCGACAATGAGTGTGAGGTAAGAGGTTGGATCCCGAGAAACTACACACCCAGATCTTGGAAGCCTTTCTACAGCGCAGTTATCAAGCCTTTCCAGGATGCTATAGACGCTAACAAGGATGCTACAGGCTCCGATGTTGAGGTAACAGAGCAGGTACTTCGTGCCGCATATGCTCGCTTCAATGACGAGACAGAGGCAACCTACACAGATCTCGTAGACATTCGTGAGCTTTGCGATATTCTTGATCTCGCTAAGATCATTACCGGTGAAACGGCTACTACCGAAAAGGTATCCTTCTCCGAGATCTCCGAGCTCTACCTCCTCCTTGCGATCCCCTCTGCTAAGATAGCTTACGAGGATGCTGTAAACGAGGAGACGACCAACGAGGTTGCTAAGCAGATCGTTGCTGACGCTCTTGCAGCTATCAAGCCCGCTTACGAGGGACTTGTAGACGTAGCAGATCTTGAGGACGTTCTTGCAGAATACGAGGCAGAGGTTGAAGGCAAGTCCTACACCGTTGCATCGTGGAACGCATACGCTCTCGCAGTTTCCAAGGCTGAATTTGCAATTGTTGCCGCTAAGACGTCCGCTGATGTTGACGCTGCTCTCGCTGCTCTTACCGCTGCTTACGAAAATCTCGTAGCTCTCGGTGAGATCGACATCGCTGCTCTTGACGAGGCTCTTAAGGCTGCTGCTTCCCGCAATGAGGCTGACTACACAAGAGAGTCCTGGAGCGCACTTGAGGATGCGGTTATCGAAGCTAAGATCGCTAAGTACTCTGACGACAAGACTATCGTAGAAAATGCTTACAAGGCACTTAACGCAGCTCTTAACGCTCTCGTTCTTATGCCCGAGACAGATTCTCTCGAATCTCTCATCGCTGAGGTTGAGACACTCAAGGCTGACGATTACACTGCTAAGACATGGCTCGTTCTCGTAACAGCTCTTCAGGATGCAAAGGCTGCTCTCAGCTCCGAATCTCAGAAGACTGTAAACGATGCTACCGACGCTCTTGCAGCTGCTAAGGCTGAGCTCGTTAAGAAGCAGGCAGTCGATACGACCGCTATCACGGCTCTCATCGCTGAGATCGAGGCTCTTAAGGCTGACGATTACACGTCCGAATCTTGGGCTAACCTCAAGACCGCTCTCGACGCTGCTAAGGCAGCTCTCACGTCCGACGAGCAGACTGTTGTAGACGTAGCTAAGGCAGCTCTTGATGCAGCTAAGGCTAACCTTGATAAGGTTGTCGTTGCAGTTGAGAATACGAAGAAGGACGAAGAGGAAGAGGACGACACAGCTCCCGTTCAGACCACTACGGATACTGAAAAGAAGGGCTGCGGATCCGCAATCGGCGCTACTGTTGTAGTAATGACTGCTGTTCTCGGACTCGGCGCAACCGTTGTTCTCAAGAAGAAGGAAGACTAATTAAATTAGTTGACTTGATTCGCTAAACGAATAGCTGACCCCCGACGGTTTATCCGTCGGGGGTTTTGGCGTCTGTGGATCATGCCCGTGAGGCTCAAATTACCACGCCGAGGCATTTGTTGAGCGGTATTGAGAGGACGACCGTGTTGATCGACCAAACCGCCATATTGGTGAACGGATCATCGCTCTTTATTGAATGGGTTTTTCTCTTGATGAATTGAACTTCTCTTTGATGAACGTAACGTCTCTGTTGATGAACGGAACGTCTCTTTGATGAACGTAACGTCTCTCTTATTGTAGGGACCGGCGTCCCCGACGGTCCGCGCAAGAGAAGAAAATTACATTAAAACAATCGGTTTGTGATCCGAAATAATAT
>CAZSSE010000050.1:0-9338 GCA_964609165.1 uncultured Lachnospiraceae bacterium | reverse complement strand
CCTTATTGCAAAGGATTTTCCGTTTTTATAATCGCACACTGCCTTTTGATTTGTCTTTACGATCTCCGTGATCAGTGGCAGCAGCTCGCCCTCGTCGTTTATCTGCCACAGCCCCTCACGCTCTGCAAGCTCGGCGGGAGATATTTTTGGATCCTCGTTCATTCTTGCCAGCAGCTTTTTTGCAGTGGAGCTATTGATCCTCTCACTGCCGAAAAGCTCCGCCAGCTCGCCGAGGTGCTTTGGCGGTATATTGGTTTTAAAGTCCTCTGCATCGCAAAGCCGCAGAAGCTCGGAAATGATGAGATTGGCAAGTATTTTTTTGTGAGCCGTATATTTTGCGGCGTCGTCGAAATAATCCGCAAGCGCGGCATCGGAGGCGAGCAGGGAGCTGTCATATTCGGAAAGTCCGAGCTCACTTGTGTATACTGCTGTTCTTTCGTCGGGCAGTATCGGAAGCTCGCGTCTTATTCTTTCGATGTAATCACTGCAAAGCGAGATCATATGAAGATCGGGCTCGGGGAAAAATCGGTAATCTATTGCCGATTCCTTTGAGCGCATCACCTCGCATTTTCCGCTTGCCGTATTGTATCGAAGCGTTTGCCGTGTTATCCTCTCTCCGAGCTCAAGCATCTTACATTGACGCGCAAATTCATATTCGATAGCCTTTGCGACAAAGGAGAATGAATTGATATTTTTTATCTCGGTGCGCTCGCCAAGCTCCCTTGCGCCGATAGGGGCTACGGAGATATTGACGTCGCATCGCATTGCGCCCTCGTTCATTCTGCAATCCGAGGCTCCGACGGCTATAAGCACAGAGCGAAGCTTTTTGAGATATGCTCGAGCCGTTTCGGGAGAGTGTATATGCGGCTCGGAAACTATTTCTATAAGCGGCACTCCGCATCTGTTATAATCGATGAGAGTTCCTTCGTCGGCGTCGTGGATCAGCTTGCCCGCGTCATCCTCTATGTGTATTCGTGTAATGCCGATGCGTTCGGTACCGCTTTCTGAATTTACGTCTATATATCCGCCGTAGCAAAGCGGGGAGGTGTACTGTGAGATTTGATAGCCGCGGGGCAGATCGGGGTAAAAATAATTTTTTCTGTCGAGCCCCGACAGCGGCGAGATGCTACAGCCTGTTGCAAGTCCCGCACGTATTGCATATTCCACTACCTTGCGGTTAAGCACGGGCATAGCACCGGGCAGACCCATACAAACGGGGCATATATGTGTGTTTTGACGTGCACCGAACGAGGTCGGGCAGGAGCAAAAGATCTTTGTTGCTGTCTTAAGCTCGACGTGTACCTCAAGCCCTACGGTCATTTGATATTCAGCCATTGCCTGCACCAAAGCCTTTCTGAAGAGCGTATGCTATCTCAAATAGAGCACTCTCGCAAAATTTGTTGCCTACAAGCTGTATTCCCACGGGCATATAGCCCTTCCCGGTATACGGAACGGATATTGCGGGCAGTCCCGCCAAGGATGCGGGAGTACAGAGAAGATCTCCCTCTGTATAAGCGTCAAACAGCTCGTTTTTACGCATGCCCGCGCTGTATGCGGCACTCAAGGCAGTGGGCATAAGCAGGGCGTCAACGTCCTTAAGCGTTTGGCAAAGCTCGGCGGTGACAGATGCTCTCGCGCTTATTGCCCTATCGTAAATATCGGCTTTGAAATTGCTTGATAGCGCCATAGATCCGAAAAGTATCCTTCTTTTTACCTCCTGACCGAATCCTTGCGAGCGGCTGAATGTATACAGCTCATCGAGCGTTTTTGCGTTTTTCGCACGGTATCCGTAGCGAACCCCGTCAAAGCGCGAAAGATTTGACGACGCCTCGGCGGATGAGATAGCATAATAGCTTGCGTATGCGCGATCAAATGTGGAGAGCGACAGCTCGCTGACCTCTGCTCCAAGCTCTCGCAATACGGCGCGCGTCTCATCAAGCGCATGGATAACCTCCGGTGCGAGCGGAAGCTCGTTGGCGTTTTGAACTATAGCTATTTTTTTGCCTACGAGCGAATCGGTAAGCGTGATATTGCAGTAATTTTCGGGAGCAGACATCGAGGTGGCGTCTCTTTCGTCCTTGAATGCAATGCTTTTTAGCACGGTTATGCAGTCGTACACGTTTGATGTGAGTATGCCGACGGTATCGAGCGACGGTGCAAAGCCGACAAGCCCGTAGCGTGAGAGTGCCGAATATGTCGGGCGCAGACCCACGATTCCGCAAAATGCGGCGGGCTGACGCACCGAGCCTCCCGTGTCAGATCCGAGAGCAAAGGCGGCAAGATGCGCGGCGACCGCCGCAGCACTTCCTCCGCTGCTGCCTCCTGCGACTTTTTGCGGATCAAGCGGATTTTTCGTTCTTCCGAAATATGAGCTCTCGGTACCCGTGCCCATAGCGAACTCGTCAAGATTTGTCTTGCCGAGAAGCACGGCACCATTAGCTTTAAGAGCAGAGATCACGGTTGCGTCGTAGGGCGAAATATAATTTTCAAGCATTTTTGAGCCGCAGGTAAGGCGCAGACCGCGCACGGAGATATTGTCCTTTGCAGCGTATGGTATTCCGTCAAGCTCAGATAGACGACCGCCCGAGCGTATGCGGCGGTCTGCCATATCTGCCGAGGCAAGAGCGTTTTCGGCGCATACGGTTATATACGCATTTATATCACGCTTTGCGTCTATTTTGTCAAGATAAGCTAATGTAAGCTCGCGCGAGCTGTATTCCTTTCTTTCAAGGGCGGATATATGCTCGGACAGCGAATGCAGCGTTATATCCTTCATCATTTTCCTTCCTCCGTTGAGCCTACGGTCTTAGGGACACGGATATATCGGCTTACAAGGTCGGGGGCATTTTCGAGAATAGTATCTGCGACATCACAGCTCTCGCCCACGTCCTCTCTCAGCTCGTCAAGCGTTTTTGCCCTGAACGTACAAACGGCGAGAGTGCCGTCGGCACTCTCGCATTGAAGTCTGCTATAGGTATAGTTAGCCATATCGGCAATATCCGCAAGGAAGCTCTGTTTTTCACTCTCGGATAGTGAGAGCCTTGAGAGAGACGCGATCGCGTCTATATCAAAGCGGTCGGTTGAATACTTTTTGTTTTCTTTCATTTTGCTCCTCAGATCATTCCTGCGGTAAGGCGGATAAGCATGGATCGGTTGTCGTTCTGCTCCTTCGCGTCAAGTGCGGCGCGGTTACGGCGTATTTTTCCGCATTTTTCGCATTTGTGAATGATGATAAATCCGTGCTTTGAGTCGGGCTCGGTGCGGATAGGTCGCATAATGCCTCCGCACTCGTTTGCGCGGTCGCCCGGGTTTATGTCAACGTGAAGCGAGCACAGGCAAAATGGGCAGTGGTTTCTTGAGCTTGTCCCCATGGGTAGAACCTCTTTGCC
Source organism: uncultured Lachnospiraceae bacterium (assembly GCA_964609165.1). Taxonomy (GTDB): domain Bacteria; phylum Bacillota; class Clostridia; order Oscillospirales; family CAG-272; genus HGM12713. Next base: position 5,949 of record CAZSSE010000050.1, on the reverse strand, counting down.
GCAATTCTTGCATATAAATCCCGAATCGTTTTTTGTAAATCGCTTTTGCTCCATGTCGGCTCCTTACTCGGCGAGGGCTTTTTTATCTCCGGAGGTCAGCCTTACGTCGTAATTTGAACGCTGATAATAATAGAGATTGAGTGCACCATACGCCGTTTTTTCATAGTCGAGATCGCCTTTATAATAAAATTCGGAGTGTATTGCTATGAGCGTGCCGTTATCCATAAGCTCCTGCATGTTTATCTCCTCCTCGGCGTCGTCGAAATCGAACGAATAGCGGTAGAAGCTGTAAAGGCTTGTGCGCTCGCTTTTCTGATCTGACGGAAGTACTCGCACCTTTTTAAGCCCGGGAGAATTTACGTCGTCGTTATCGCTTGTATCCTCGGGCGTGAGGTCGATATAAAATACGAGGCTGACGTCGTACAGATCCTCGTTACGGTCGGGAACGGGATCAAGCCCGTAATCGGTTGCAAGCGCACGGACCGTGCTGTTATTGTATCTGAATACTATCTGAGCTTGGTTTACCTCTGGTATAAACACAGCCTCAGGCACGGCAAAGTAGCCCGAATTACGATCCGCACGGGTAATATCGTCGTATTTCTGCTCAAATATATAAAGCTCGTTGCCATTCTGAGCATATGCCTGACAAAGCTCGCTGTTAGGTATAAGGGTGTCGATCTCCTTTGGAGCACCCGTGGAGAAAATCCTCCAAAGCATAAATACGCATACGGTCAGTATAACGCAGACTATCAGGAATTTGGCAATCCTGCCAAATCTTTTAATTGTGACCCAAGCTCTTGACATATTATTTCCTTTCGTGTATAATATATGTAAGAATAAACATTATCACTATATTATACCACTTATTTGTTGACAATTCAAGTATTCTGTTTGAACTTTATATAAAGGAGCAGCTTATGAAGGAGTACGAATACATTCCTCAAAAAAACCACACACGCCATAATGGCATTATTATAATACTTATAGCATTAGCTGCGGCTCTGTTTATGACCCCTATTATTTTCCCCGAAATACCCTTCCGCTGGGTGCTTCAGTTTCTCGGTATTATCTCGCTTGTCGGTGTAGTATATATCATAACCCGATACATTGCAAAATCATTTATATACACTGTGTGGTTAAACGATGACGGAACACGCGATCTTACCGTCTGCGAGCTGACCAACGGCAAAAAGAGAACGACGGTATGCAGAATAGGAATTTCCAATATTACCGAGGCTCATCTTTTATATCCCGAAAGGAGCGATGACAGGATAAAGGAGAAGAAGCTGTCGGCAAACGCACGCTCCGAGCGTCGAAAGAGCTTTGACTATTGCCACGATATAAAAGCATCGCCCGTCTGTATCCTCTTGGTAGAGGAGTGCGGAGAGCCTTTGCTTATCAAGCTTTCCCCCGACGACACGCTTTTTGAATATCTTAAAACAGAATGATCGAGCAGCTTGGCAGTCACTGATTGCCAAGCTTTTTGTATTTTGCCTCCTTCTGCGCCGCCTTTGGAGTGGTACCGAATGTTTTCTTGTATTCGGCGACGAAATACGATACGTTGTCGTAGCCGCAGAGCGAGGCAATATCCGTCACCGAGCTATCCGTAGAGATAAGCATGGTGTGCGCCTGCGACATTCGCACATCGGTAAGATATTGCTTGAAGGTCTTGCCCATTACCGTCTTGAAAAGCTTTGCAAAGTAGCCGTAGCTGATATGGAGCATTTCCGCACATTCAAGCGGAGTGATCTGCGAGGAAAAATTGCTGTTTACGTAGTCTATCACCGTATATATCTGCGCGACAGATTGTTCGCTTATCTCTCCGCTCTCATTTTTATCGTTATGAAGCGTCAGCCCGTTGCGCACGAGCAAAAGCAAAAGGCGTGAGGCATTGATGCGCTCGGCAAAATAAAAGGTATCCGCGGTCAGCTCGTACTCGGCGATCATCTCGCTCCACAGCTCCTCAATATCGCGCGGCAGTTCTGCGCCGCCGATGCAAACCACGTCATCGCTTCTTTTTTGCAGAAATGGGAGAGTGTATTTGCTTTGCGCCTTGCCAACGAAGGTATTGAACACAAGCGGCGGTGCGACCTTAAGAACGTAGTACAGTGATCGACCGTCGTTTACATTCATAATAGTATGTATGGTGTTTGCCCTAAAGATCAGCATACTGCCCGGATATGCGGCAAAGGTGTGGGTGTTGTCTATCGAAATCTCGAATACACCGCTTTTTATGTATATAAATTCGAGAGAGGGGTGTATGTGTGGGTAGGTAACGGTTCCGACGCCCGACGGACTGACGGGAAAAAATTCTATTCCGTATTCGCCAAGCTCGCGATTTTCAAGCTCAATATAATATCTTTTCATTTTACTCCTCTTTATAAGATGAGATTTCTGATATTTTTCAGTATATTTATTATAGCATACTCAACGCGAAAATGCTATAATAAAATCAGAAATAAATAAATTTTTTGCAAATTTAAAAGCATAAGATTTATATTTTCAAAAATAATCTTTTTATGGAAGGAATACAATTATGAGCAGAGAAGTAAGAATAGGTATAATCGGATGCGGAGGTATTGCAAACGGAAAGCATATGCCCTCGCTTAAGCAGGTGCCCGAGGCAAAAATGGTCGCTTTTTGTGATATTATTGAGGAAAAGGCTGTCAAGGCGGCAAAGGAATACGGCGAGCCCGGAGCAAAGGTCTACACAGACTACAGAGAGCTTCTCAAGGATGAGAGCATCGAGGTGGTTCACGTTCTTACACCAAATCGCTCCCATGCAGATATAACTATCGACGCGCTTCACGCAGGAAAGCACGTTATGTGCGAAAAGCCCATGGCAAAGACTGCGGCTGACGCAAAGAGAATGGTAGAGGCGGCTAAGGAGACCGGCAAGAAGCTTACTATCGGTTATCAGCACAGACATAAGACCGCAAGCCAATATGCAAAGCAGTACATAGACCGCGGAGATCTCGGTGAGGTATACTACGCAAACTGCTATGCTATCCGCCGGAGAGGAACTCCCAACTGGGGTGTGTTCCTTAACGAATACGAGCAGGGCGGAGGTCCTATCATAGATATTGCAACACATTCGCTTGATCTTACTCTCTATCTTATGAATAACTACGAGCCTGCTATGGTTCTTGGAAAAACTCATAAGGGACTTGAGCATCCCGAGGCAGGAAACATATGGGGTGACAACGGCGTCAGCACCACACCGCTTGAGGAAGCGGCTTGCGCTATTGTCGTTATGAAGAACGGCGCAACCATTATGCTTGAGACAAGCTGGGCTCTCAACACCGACCGAGAGATTCAGGAGGGAAGCTGCCGCCTTTGCGGAAGCCGTGCGGGTCTTATGGTCGAGGAGAACGGACTTACTATCAACAAGATCGACATTGACAGAGCGGTAAATACCAACGTAAATACCAATGCAGGCGGAGTTGCATTCTACAGCGGAAGCTCATCGGATCCTGCTGCGACCGAGGCAAGACGCTGGATTGACGCGATCATTAACGATACAGATCCCGTAGTTCTTCCCGAGCAGGCTTGCGTGGTATCTCAGATTCTTGAGGCTATCTATACATCCTCCAAAACGGGAAGGGCGGTTTGCTTCGAATGAGAGTAGCTATTTTGGGAGTATGGCACGTTCACGCTGATTCATATACAAATACGGCTAAGGAGCTCGGCGAGGTAGTCGGCGTTTGGGACGAGGACGCGGAGAGAAGATCGGCATTCGCTCAAAGGCATGGTATACGTGAGTTTTCAACTCTTGACGAGCTTCTCGCAAGTGACGCAGAGGGTGTTATCTGTAATGCCGCTACTAATATTCACAAGGACGTGCTTGTTGCCGCGGCTAATGCGGGAAAGCATATATTTACCGAAAAGGTGCTTGCGCTAACAGAGGCAGATTGCAACGAGATAAGGGCTGCTGTCGAAAAGAACGGCGTAAGGCTTGTGATCTCGTTTATTTGGAAGATGCTTGGCGACTTCAGAGCTGTAAAGAAGGCTGTTGACGAAGGACTTATCGGAAAGCCTAACTATCTTCGCTTCCGCAACTGCCACGACGGCAGCACGAGCCATTGGCTTCCGGCGCATTTCTACAGCAAGGAGCAGTGCGGTGGTGGAGCTATGATAGATCTCGGCGCACACGGAATGTATCTGACGCATTGGATACTTGGCGAGCCTGCGGGATACAAGTCGTCGTTTACGCATTTCTGCCGCGACGGGCAGGACGCTCTGCTCAATCCCGACGGGATCGAGGATAACGCCGTTACGGTAATGACCTACGATGACGGAGCTATCGCGATAAACGAAACCAGCTTTGTTTCGTGCGGATGCCCCACGACGCTTGAGGTTGGCGGCAGCGACGGATATATTGCTCAGGTGGGCGATAAATATATTCTTCGCACCCGCAATGACGTCCGAGAGCTTGAAAAGCTTGATGATCTTCCTAAGCCTATCGAGTCGTTTATGCGTGGTGAAGAGCCCGACGGGTGCGGCATTGACGAGGCTACGGTTCTAACACGTATGATGGTGGGTGCTTATTCCAATATCTGATCTGTAATTCTTAAATAAAAAGGACTTTTACGCAATTATCTGATAATTGACGTAAAAGTCCTTTATTTTATTTCTGCGTCGTCGGTTCTGCCCAGCAGATAATCGAGCGATACGCCAAAATAATCGGCAAAGCGTATCAGTGTTTCATAGTCTGCCTGACGCTCCATATTTTCGTATCTGCTGATAGTGTTTTGGTTCATATTCATATCAAGGGCAAGCTTCAGTTGTGATATGTACCTTTTTTTACGTAGCTCCTTTAAGCGAAAAACCATAGACAGCCTTCCTTTTTTGAAAAATCTCTTGACAATATTATACCGTTTTGGTATAATAGAAATATCCCAAAATGGTATATTTATTTTAAGGAGGTCAACAATGTATTGCAAAAAATGCGGAGCAAAGCTCAATGAGGGACAGATAATATGCACGTCCTGCGGCGTTGAGGTAGGAAAGGGAAACGAATATTGCCAGAACTGCGGAAGTAAGGTGATGCCCGAGGCGGTGATTTGCGTTAATTGCGGAGTATCGCTTAAAAAAGCGAAGACGTTTTTGAATACCGAGGGTGTAAAACGGAGAGATATTGTAAAGGCTGTGCTTTTATCCATTGTAACGTGTGGAATATACAATATCTTTTGGTTTATCAATGTTACCAACGATATGAACCGCTTAACGGGAAACGAAAAGGACACCGCGGGTGGAATTTGTTTTGTATTGAACCTGATAACGTGCGGTATTTACGGATATTATTGGGCGTATCAAATGGGAAAGAAGCGTGATATGCTTAGCGAAGATGAAAACGGAGCGTCGAAATTTATATATATCGTTTTATGCCTTTTCGGATTAACGATAGTTGCCGAGGCTCTTATGCAGGACGCCATCAATAAAGCGATAGAGAAATAATTTCGCAGGTGAGAGATCGACTGAGGCAAACGGTCAGAAAATATGCAATCATACTGACCGCAGGTGTTGCTTATTTCATTTTTGTTATGCTTACGGGCATTGGAATTCCGTGTCTGTTTTATACCGTCACGGGTTGGCAATGTCCTGCATGCGGCATATCACGAATGTTGATTGCCCTTGCGCGATTGGATCTTACCGCCGCATACAGCTATAATCAATTTCTGTTTATCAATCTTCCTGTTATTTTGCTTTGTCTGATATGGTCTGACATAAAGTATGTCCGTGTGGGGGACAGATCGCTTGGCAGATTGAATATAATTTTATGGATCGAGACAGTCATGGCACTTGCGTTCGGGGTGGTCAGAAATATAAGCTGCTTTGCCTTGTAATAAAAGCGGAAAAACGGTCGCTTGCTCTTTAAGAAGAGCGGGCGACCGTTTTGTTATGATACAATTGATAGGTGACAAATAAAAAGAGAAATAGCAACCAAAA
>CAZSSE010000049.1:0-9350 GCA_964609165.1 uncultured Lachnospiraceae bacterium | reverse complement strand
TCGATTGAGGGAACGCAAAGCACAACGTCGCAAGCATCATTTCCTGCAACAAGAGGCTTCATTTTCTCAATAAGCGTCTTTGCGCTATTGGGAGTCATATTCATTTTCCAGTTACCTGCGATAACTGTTCTTCTCTTTGCGGTATTCATCTGTATCTACCTTCCTTATAATTACTTATCGAGAAGGCAGGAGATACCGGGAAGATCCTTGCCCTCGAGGAATTCGAGAGAAGCTCCGCCGCCTGTAGAGATGTGCGTCATTCTGCTTGCAAAGCCGAGCTTTTCAACAGCCGCCGCGGAGTCGCCACCGCCGATGATCGAAATAGCTCCAGACTCGGCAACTGCCTTTGCAACCGCCTCGGTGCCTGCGGCAAAATTCTTCCACTCCGAAACACCCATAGGTCCGTTCCAAACCACAGTACCAGCTCCCTTGATAGCATCTGCGAAGCGCTCACGTGTCTTAGGACCGATGTCAAGACCCATCCAACCTGCGGGAATATTGTCGGAATCAACGAGCTTATTCTCAGCGTTCTCATCATACTCTGTTGCAACTATGTTATCAACGGGAATTATAAAGTTAACGCCCTTTGCATTTGCCTTTGCAACCATCTCGTTAGCAAGATCGAGCTTATCCTCCTCGCAAAGAGAGGTTCCGACGTTGTAGCCTGCCGCCTTAAAGAAGGTGTAAGCCATTCCTCCACCGATAATAAGTGTATCCACCTTTTCAAGAAGGTTGTTGATAACACCGATCTTGTCCGAAACCTTTGCGCCGCCGAGAATAGCAACAAAGGGACGTGCGGGATCAGCGAGAGCCTTACCCATAACACCGATCTCCTTCTGAATGAGATAACCGCAAACTGCGGGAAGATATGCAGCTACACCTGCGGTAGAAGCGTGTGCCCTGTGAGCCGAGCCGAATGCGTCGTTGACATAAATGTCAGCGAAATCAGCAAGCTCCTTAGCAAAGTCTGCACCGTTCTTGGTCTCTCTTGCGTCAAAGCGAACGTTCTCGATAAGAACAGCCTCGCCGTTCTTGAGAGCCGCTACCTTTGCCTTTGCGTCAGCACCTACAATATCCTCTGCAAACGTTACCTTATCACCGAGAAGCTCGTTAAGACGGGCTGCAACGGGCTTAAGTGTAAATTTCTTCTTGTCCTCAACAGCAGCCTTTGCCAAAAGCTCAGCCTTCGCTGCTGCCTGCTCCTCTGCCGGAAGAGCCTCAACCTTCTGCTTTTCCTTCTTAGTAAGACCGAAGCCCTCTGTGAAGATAGCGTGGGGCTTACCCATATGAGAGCAAAGAACTACCTTGCAGCCCTTGTCAAGAAGGTATTTGATAGTGGGAAGTGCCTCTACGATTCTCTTGTCGGAGGTGATAACACCGTCCTTGAGCGGTACATTGAAATCGCAACGAACAAGAACTCTCTTGCCGGCTACGTCAATGTCTTCAACGGATTTTTTGTTGTAAGTCATTTTTATATCCACCTTTCAATTATTTTACCAATCTATAATATACCACAAAACCTTGACAATATCAAGTCAATTTTGCAAAAAAAATTTTTTTGTGGCAAAAATTCTGTTTTTGGCAAATAACTGATCGGATTTTGTGTAATTTTATTCATTCTGACGGACACTCATCTCCTTTTTCAAAAAGCTCACGATCTTTTTCTCCTCTCTTGAGACCTTCACCTGCGAGAGTCCGAGAATATCGGCTACCTGCTGCTGAGTTTTATTTCTGTAATATCGCAATGCTATTATCCTTTGCCATTCAACGGGCATTTTTGATATTGCGCGGTACAGATCCATATTTTCAAGCAATCTCTCATTTTGGTCAAGACATTCGGCATCGGCAAGAGTATCCTCAAGCGCAACTCCGTCCTCCTCGCCGTAAACAAGCTCGGAAAGCGACGAGACCGGGCTCATTGAATCCAGCGCCATTGCAGCGTCCTCTACAGATACTCCGACAACGTGCGCAAGCTCTTTGATATGTGCCTCTCTACCCTCTCGCTGACATATCTCGTTTTTGGCGCGTATCAGATCTACACCAAGCTTTTTATAATATCTTCCGATCTTTACAGGTCCCTCATCGCGCAATGCCCGTCTTATCTCTCCGAATATCATAGGCACAGCGTAGGTCGAAAAGCAGGTACCGCGCTCAAGATCAAAGCTGCGTATCGCCTTGAGCAATCCGATAGTACCTATCTGTATAAGATCCTCCATATCCATTCCGCGATCACGAAAGCGTATAGCTATACTCCTTACAAGACCTCGGTTGAGCACGACAAGCTCCTCCGACGCTTCCATTGAATCGACTCCGCTACCCTTCTGCGCGATCTCTATAAGCCCGCGGTTTTCCTCAAAGCTCCTACTGTCCGCGCCCTTATCTACTCTCTCCCCTTGAGGTATTTGAACAGAGTTACCGTAGTTCCCTTTTTGCATCCCGAAAATACCCTCACCTTATCACAAAAGCTTTCCATAACCGTAAATCCCATTCCACTGCGTTCATTTGCGGCATCGGTCGTATACAGGGGCTGACGCGCCATTCCTACGTCCTCTATACCGCATCCCTTGTCCTTTATTTCTATGCGAACGAGATTTCCCTCGCACAAGCGTACAGTTATGTATATAGTGCCGATCGTATTCTTATATGCGTGCACTATGCAGTTAGTTACCGCCTCGGATACCGCGCATTTTATGTCGGCAAGCTCACTCGGTGCGGGATCAAGCTGAGCGCAAAACGCTGCCACTGCGGCACGAGCCATTCCCTCGTTTACCGAAAGCGACGGCAATCTCAGCTTCATTTCATTACGACATTCTGCCGAAAAATGATTTTTAGTTCCCTTAGCTTTCATTTTTCTTCCTCCTTTTCGATAAATTCATCCGTTTCAATCGAAACGATCTTTTCAAGTCCTGCCATATTAAATATTTTCATTATCCTCTCATTAGGATTTTTGAGCGTAAGCTCTCCACCGATCGCTCTCATTTTGGCGTACCTCCCCATTATAAGTCCGATGCCCGAGCTATCCATAAAATCTATTCCCGACAGATCAAGCACAGCCTTGCTCGGTCGGCGCACAGACATTGCATTGTCTATCTCGGTTCTTACCCATACAGCACTGTGGTGATCTATCTCTCCGCCAAGCCTGACTGTCAGGATCTCATCTTCCTCCTCAATCGACAGTAAACAATTATTTTTATGCATTTTGACCTCCTGCATTTTGTTTTTATATATTTTATCACACGTGTACCGCGTATTTTGTCGCATAATGACTTTTGTAAGTAAAGAGATGTATTTTCCATATATATCCACATTTTTCATTTTTGACAGTACTTTTTTCATAAAAAGACATCTTTTCCTCAAAAAAATTGAAAAATCTCAAAAAATTTTACACTTTGCTCTTGAATTTTTTTATTATTGTGATACAATGTATACGTAAACAAAATTTTATGGAGGTATTTTATCATGGCATACAAAATTTCCGACGCTTGCATCTCTTGCGGTGCATGTGCAGAGGCTTGCCCCGTAAGCGCGATCGCTGAGGGTGACGGCAAGTACGAAATCAACGCTGACGAGTGCATCGAGTGCGGTGCATGTGCAGAGGCTTGTCCCGTAGAGGCACCTGCTGCTGAATAATCGCAGTATTTCAGTACATAACGAGGTTGTTGCTCTGCAACAACCTTTCGTTTTATTAACAGTATTCGGAGGCAACCGTATGAACGTTGAAGCAGTTGAAATAAAAAGCGACGAGCGTCTTGATCTCGTCAATGAAAAAATAACGCTTATACAAAAAAAGGACGGGCTTACCTTCGGTACAGATGCTTTTTTGTTGGCATCATTCATAAAGCCGCGTCGAATGGGGCGAGCAGCGGAGCTTGGTGCCGGAGCAGGCATTATTTCCTTTTTGCTCTCTACCCGCGACAAATTCGCATCTATCACTGCGTTTGAAATACAGGAGGATTTTGCCGAGCTTGCATGCCGCAATGCCGAGCTTAACGGGCTTCACGGCAAGGTAGAGGTAATATGTAGCGACGTGCGCGATATAGGGACGGACAAATCAGGCGAATACGACGCTGTTTTTACAAATCCACCATATATGAAGATAGACAGCGGCAAGCGAAACGAATCTGACAGAAAATATATCGCACGCCACGAGGTATTCGGCGACATAGAGGATTTTTGCGGCGCGGCATACCGTCTTTTAAAGCACGGTGGAAAATTTTACGCAGTATGGCGCCCCGATAGGCTTTGCGATATTATCTGCGCGATGCGTAAGCACCGTCTTGAGCCAAAGGTAATGACGTTCGTATCGGCAAGCACCGATTCGGCACCGTCTATGGTGCTGATCTCTGCTGCAAAGGGCGGCGCATCGGGCATGATAGTCACGCCGCCGTTGATACTTTTCAAGGACGGAACGACAGCTCTTAGCGACAAGGCTAAAAAAATATACGACACACTTTCTTTTGAATAAGATAACCAGAGGAATTATGGAAAATATAAAAAGAGTTCTCAGCTTTATAAGGCGTGCACTTGACGACTACAATATGATCGAAGACGGAGATAGGATCGCTGTTGGCGTTTCGGCAGGCAAGGATTCACTCACTCTGCTTTGTGCTATGGCAGAGATACGCCGATTTTATCCAAAAAAATTCGAGCTTGTAGCCGTTACCGTAGACATGGGCTTTGAGGGCGTGGATTTTGAGCCGATAGCAAGCTTTTGCCGCGAGCTCGACGTTAAATATAAAATTATACCGACGCAAATATCAAAAATAATATTTGACGTGCGCAAGGAAAAGAATCCCTGCTCTCTCTGCGCAAAAATGCGCCGCGGGGCACTTTACGGATACGCACGCGAGATCGGGTGTAACAAGGTAGCACTCGGTCATCACTTTGACGATGTGGTCGAGACCTTTATGCTCAATCTTTTTTACGAGGGCAGACTTGGCTGCTTTCAGCCTGTAACATATCTCTCCAACACAGAGATAACGCTTATCCGTCCGATGCTCTATATGCCCGAAAAGGACGTTAAATATTTTGCGTCCAAAACAGAGCTACCAATAATAAAATCTCCCTGCCCGGCAGACGGAAATACCGAGCGTGAGGAAATGAAGAAGCTATTAAACAATCTCGAACGCGAAAATAAGGGGCTGCGCTACCGCATCTTCGGTGCAATTCAGCGCGGTGAGATCGACGGATTTCACGAGGTTGGAAGGATGCAGGGTATGAAGAGCTATGCTCAGGATCCTACAGACGAATAAAATATTAAACAAGGCACTGAAAATATAACCGGTTTTCACACTAAAAAACAATTTGGAGATCGCTATGAGCACAAACGAAATAATGAAGCTATTGGAGAGTCGCCGAACCTATCGACGCTTTGATGAAAGCAAAGCCATACCCGACGATGTAATAGCAGATATGAAAAGAGCGGCACAGCTATCGTCAAGTGCGATGAATCGCCAGCCGCTGCGCTATATTTATGTCCGCAATTCAAAGGTCGTCAATGATATATTCGGGATCACAAGCTGGGGCGGCGCCCTGCCTGACGGTATGGGTAGACCTAAAGAGGGCGAGAGACCTACTCTTTTTGTAGTGATCTTGTCAGAAAAGTCTCTCCAAAGCAAATATACCGCGTTTGACGAGGGACTTGCCGCAAGTAACATCACATTGGCGGCATATGCGCACGGAGTTGGCTCATGCATTTTGGGAAGCGTAAAGGCAGACATACTGCGTGAGATGCTTTCTATCGGTGATAATCTTGACATAAGCTGTGTTATCGGCTTCGGTTATCCGACGCATGAGAGCACCGTCACGGAGATCGGTGTGGACGGAGACGTCAGATATTACCTCGATGAAAGCCGAAACTACGTAGTGCCTAAAAGGAAAACAGAGGATACAACTGTAGAAATTTAGAAAAGGTTGCTTTTATATTAAAATGTAGTAGCATTTTTAAGATTGCTATTGACAAACACCTTCGTTTATGATATACTTAAACAGTAAAAATAATCCTATTCGGAGGACTTTAAGATGAGCAGAATTAAGACTGTTGAAACTAAGGATATTGCAAAGACTGTAAATAACGGCGGCTGTGGCGAGTGCCAGACCTCTTGCCAGTCCGCTTGCAAGACCTCTTGCGGCGTTGCAAATCAGCAGTGCGAGAACAAGGAAAACAACTGATTTTCCTTCAACTTGATAAAACGCTGTCTTTCTATAGGCAGCGTTTTAATTTTAAACTTAGGAGAAGATATGGTACATCAGTATAAATTGAACGGATATAATATCGTTCTTGACACCGCAAGCGGCTCGGTACATACCGTAGACGAGGTGGCTTATGACATAATAGAAATGTATAAAACTCATACTCGTGAGCAGATCGTAGAGAAAATACTAAAAAAATATGCGGAACTGCCCGACGTAAATGAAAACGAGATCATCGAGTGTCTTGATGACATTGAAGCGCTTGAAAAGGTAGGAAAGCTTTTCTCGGTAGACGAATACGAGGAGCTTGCCTGCAATTACAAAAATAACAGCAAGGTTATAAAGGCTCTCTGCCTGCACGTTGCGCATACCTGCAATCTGAACTGCTCGTATTGCTTTGCAAGTCAGGGCAAGTATCAGGGAGACCGTGCTCTCATGAGCTTTGAGGTAGGTAAACGCGCGTTTGACTTCCTTATTGAAAATTCCGGCACACGCAGAAATCTTGAGGTAGACTTCTTCGGCGGAGAGCCGCTTATGAATTGGGACGTTGTAAAGCAGCTTGTAGCATACGCGCGAAGCATCGAAAAGCAACACAACAAAAACTTCCGCTTCACGCTTACCACAAACGGAATACTGATCGACGACGAAATAATAGATTTTCTCAACAAGGAAATGAGCAACGTAGTCCTCAGCCTTGACGGAAGAAAAGAGATCAACGATCACTTCCGCCGCGATTATGCGGGCAATGGCAGCTACGATAAGATCGTTCCCAAGTTTCAGAAGCTCGTAAAGGCGCGCGAGGGCAAGGGCTATTATGTCAGAGGCACCTTTACTCATAACAACGTAGATTTTACCAACGACCTTTTCCATATGGCAGATCTCGGATTTACCGAGCTTAGTATGGAACCTGTAGTCTGCCCTCCAGACGATCCTTACGCTCTTACCGATGAGGATATGCCAAAAATATTCGAGCAGTACGAGATCCTTGCAAAGGAAATGCTGAAGAGGAAAAAGGAAGGCAGACCCTTCACATTCTATCACTATATGCTTGATCTCAAAAACGGTCCCTGCATCTATAAGAGAATCACCGGCTGCGGATCGGGTACCGAATATATGGCGGTAACACCTTGGGGCGAGTTATTCCCATGCCACCAGTTTGTAGGAGATCCCAAATACAGCCTCGGAAATATTTTCGACGGAATTACAAATACCGAAATTCAGGACGAGTTCCGTTCCTGCAACGCTTATGCGCGTCCCGAATGTAAGGATTGCTGGGCAAGACTTTACTGCTCGGGCGGATGCGCCGCGAACTCCTATCACGCTACGGGAAGCATCACGGGCGTTTACAAGTACGGCTGCGAGCTCTTCAAGAAGCGCATAGAATGTGCGGTAATGATGCAGGTTGCAGAAGCCGAGGACTAATGAAAACGCCTATATACGATTTCGTAAAGAAATACTCCGAAGGATCCGTTGCAAGATTTCATATGCCCGGACACAAGGGTGCTTCCTTTTTGGGCTGTGAGGAGCTTGATATAACCGAAATCGCGGGTGCGGACGTGCTTTACTCACCCGACGGAATAATATCCGAGAGTGAACGCAACGCGACCGAGCTGTTCGGAACACGTCACACCTTCTATTCTGCCGAGGGCTCAACGCTTGCGATCAAGGCTATGCTTGCTCTCATAAAACGAAGAACCGATCAAGGCAGGAAAACGACCGTGCTTGCAGCAAGAAACGCGCACAAGGCGTTTTTGTACGCCTGCGCACTGCTCGATATAGAGATAAGGTGGCTCTACCCGGAGGTATTTGAGCACTTATGCTCGTGTAAAATAAGTGCAAGCGGGCTTAGCGATGCTTTAGATGCATACAGTACGCTACCAGATGCAGTTTACATCACCTCGCCCGACTACCTTGGAAATATTTCCGACGTTGCCGCTCTTTCGGATGTATGCCATAAAAACGACATTCCACTTTTGGTGGATAACGCGCACGGAGCTTATCTTGCATTCACAGAGCCATCGTTGCACCCCATACATCTCGGTGCCGATATGTGCTCTGACTCGGCTCATAAAACCCTGCCCGTTCTTACAGGCGGCGCTTATCTGCACGTATCGAAGCGATTTGATGCGGACGAGCAGGAGGTGCGCGATGCGCTTTCGCTTTTTGCATCCACAAGCCCCTCATATCTGATATTACAATCGCTCGACCTTTGTAATAAATACATTGCAGAAGGCTATCACGAGGCGCTTTGTGAGCATATGGCAGAGTTGAAGCGTATCAAGCAGCGTCTTGCAAACGCAGGGCTTGTCACAGAGATATCTGAGCCGCTGAAGCTCGTATTTTCCCGCTCAGCCTGCGGATATAGCGGAGATGAGATCGCCGCTCACCTACGAGCAAATATGATAGAACCGGAATTTTCGGATCGCGATACTCTTGTGCTGATGTCAACTCCCACTATAGCAGACGGCGATCTTGACAAGCTTTTCAACACGCTTGCCTCGCTTCCGAAAAGATCTCACGACCAAAGTACCGCTGTTCCACGCCCGGAGATACTGCAACCATGCATCTCACCGCGCGAGGCTATGCTCTCTGCCTCTGAAACAATACCGACAGAGCAATCGTTGGGCAGAATATGCGCTTGTCCGACCGTCTCATGCCCGCCTGCAGTTCCGATCGTAATGAGCGGAGAGCGAATAAGCAGGCAGGCAATCGAGCTTATGCATTATTACGGCATAAAAAAAATCGAGGTAATCAAAGCGGGGAAAAAATAATATTTTCTCATAATTAACGAAAAAAGAGCCAGAGCTACACGCCTCGCATATTGGCGTGTCGATCCGGCTCTTGTTATTTTATTTAGTTATCCGATCAGAACATTCCGTCAAAGAAATCGTCCTCGCTCTTTTTGGGAGCTTCGGGCTCGGGCTTTACCTCCTCGGCAACAGCCTCGGGCTCTTCTTCATCGGGATCAAAATTTGCGGCAATGATAGTAATTCTCATCTCATCCTCAAGCTCGGGATCAAATGCAACGCCCCAGATAACGCTGGCATCATCATTACATTCGTTTGAGATCATCGTACAAGCGAGATCGACATCCTCAAGTCCTACGTCGGACGATGCGGAAATACTGATTATAACGCCCTTTGCGCCCTTGATAGAGG
>CAZSSE010000048.1:0-9419 GCA_964609165.1 uncultured Lachnospiraceae bacterium | reverse complement strand
GAGCTTGTAAGACCGAAAATATACATATTATCCTTGCCTGCCTCTGCAAGCATCTCAATGTTAGCTCCGTCAAGCGTACCGATAGTCATAGCACCGTTCATCATCAGCTTCATACAACCCGTGCCGCTTGCCTCCTTACCTGCCATAGAGATCTGCTCACTGATCTCTGCCGCAGGCACAAGTGCCTCTGCCATGCTCACGTTATAATCCTCAAGGAATACGACTGCAAGCTTCTTGTTTGCAACGTGATCGTTCTCTATCTCTTTTCCAAGGCAGTAGATAAGATTGATTATCCTCTTCGCATGATAGTATCCGGGAGCCGCCTTAGCACCGAAAAGAAAGCTTATAGGTTGGAAGTCCGCGTTGGGATTATCCTTAATGTCAAGATAAATACCGATAATGTTGAGCACGTTGAGCAGCTGTCTCTTGTACTCATGCAAACGCTTGATCTGTACATCAAACATAGAATGAGTATCGATCAGCTTTCCCGTTTTGCGATAAAGAAGATTGGAAAATTCTATCTTATTCTGATGCTTTATAGCTCTTACGCGGTCAAGCACATCCTTATCGTCGGCAAAACGCGCAAAGCTATTGAGCTCAATGGGATTATGACGGTATCCCGTTCCGATAGTCTCGTCTAAAAGCCCTGCAAGCGCAGGGTTGGAATAGCAAAGCCAACGGCGGTGTGCGATACCGTTCGTAACGTTGCCGAATCTATCGGGATACATAGCATAGAAATCCTTGAATATCGACTTTATGAGAATATCCGAGTGGAGCTTGGAAACTCCGTTGACATAATGAGATCCTACCACGCACAGATTTGCCATGTGCACCTGACCGTAGCCGATAATGCTCATATTGGAGATCCTGTTCCAATTTCCGGGGAAAGCATTCCACGCTTCGCGGCAGAAGCGCTCGTTTATCTCCTTGATTATCGTATAAATTCTCGGAAGTCTGAGCTTGAAAAGATCCTCACTCCACTTTTCAAGTGCCTCGGGCATTACTGTATGGTTTGTATATGAGCAAATTCTTACGACCATATCCCACGCTCTGTCCCAAGAGATAAAATACTCGTCAATAAGTATTCTCATTAGCTCGGGAATACAAAGTGCAGGATGCGTATCATTGATATGGATAGCGATCTTATCGGCAAGATTATCTATAGTCCCGTAAACCGACATATGATCGCGAATGATGCTCTGGCATGATGCCGAAACCATAAAATACTGCTGTGTGAGACGCAAAAGCTTACCCTCCAGGTGATTATCCGAGGGGTAAAGCACCTTGGAGATAGTCTCCGCGCTTGTGCTCTCCTCGACCGCTCTTGCATACTGTCCCTGCGTAAACAGACTCATATTGAAATTTCTTATATCTCTCGCCTTCCAAAGTCTAAGTCTGCTTACCGCCTTACTGTCGGCGCCCGAGATCATCATATCATAAGGAACAGCCTCAATAGTCTCGCAGTCCTCGTGTATTACCTCCATGTGCCCCTCGCGCCATTCCTCGCGAACGTGTCCGCCCATCCTTACCTGATAAGCACGGTCGGTTCTCGGAACCAGCCATACCTCTCCTCCGGGAAGCCATACGTCGGGAAGCTCGACCTGAATACCGTCAACTATCATTTGCTTGAAGAAGCCGTATTCGTAGCATATCGAAAATCCTGTTGCAGGGTAATCCAGAGACGCAAGCGAGTCCATAAAGCATGCCGCAAGTCTTCCAAGACCGCCGTTGCCGAGTCCGGCATCCGGCTCACACTCAAAAAGATCGTCGAGATCTACGCTATAATCGCTGAGAGCCTCACGATATTTCTCGGAAAGACCGAGGTTGCCAAGACTTGTTTTAAGAGAACGTCCGACCAAAAATTCCATGCACATATAGTAAACTCTTTTTGACTTTGTATCATTTACCTCATGCTTGAAATCGTTTCTTTTTGACGTGAGCATATCTCTTACGGTCATTGCAACCGCCTTATACATCTGATCCTTAGATGCTTCTGCGGGCGTACAACCGAAATATCTCGAAAGCTTTGTTTCTATGTTGTCCTTTACCTGTAATTTGGTAAGCACTGTATTTTCCATTGGGTTGTGTATTTCCTTTCCAACAATAACATCCAAGACACCCGAGCAAAGACGTCCGGGTGCCTTCAGAAGCTATTGCATTTTAAATTTAAATTCAGTTCCAAAGCGGAGCATACGTATCAAGGTAGCTCTGCGCGGAATTTTTCCACGAGAAGTCTATTCTCATTATCTTGCCTACAAGCTTTTGGCGAAGCTCTGCGTCATTCCAAAGATCAATGGCGGCACCTGTACGCTCCTCAAGCTCACAGGAGCTGTAATTGGCAAATGTAAATCCGTTGCCCATTATCTTATCTCCGTCCATCCAGAAGCCCTTGATAGAGTCGTAAAGTCCGCCCGTTTCTCTTACTACGGGTATTGCTCCGTAGCGGGAGGCGATCATCTGCGAAAGTCCGCATGGCTCGCTCCTTGATGGCATCATAAATATATCGCTGGCAGCGTAAATACGCTTTGAAAGATCTCTGTCGTAGGTTATAAGCGCTCTGACCTTGTCACTGTACGTATTTTCAAGACCGCGGAAGAATACCTCATACTCCGACTCGCCCTTACCGAGAACAACAAACTGAACGTCACGCTCGCCCACGAGCTTATAGATCATGCTCGTAACAAGATCAAGTCCCTTGTGAGAAGCAAGCCTTGAGATAAGCGAGATCATTGGAACGTCTTCTCGCTCGGGGAGACCGAGCTCGCGCTGAAGTGCTTTCTTATTCTCGTATTTCTTATTTTGGGAACGCCACGTATAGTTATTCGCTATAGCACTGTCGTTTGCAGGATCGTAGTAGTTATAGTCAATGCCGTTCAGGATGCCCGAAAGCTTTTCCTTGCACTGGCGAAGTATTCTGTCAAGTCCGTGAGCATATTCGGGAGAGCATATCTCGTCGGCATATCTCCGACTTACCGTGGTAACAAGATCTGCACAAACGATAGCACCTTTCATAAGATTTATACATCCGTCGTATTCAACTATATGCTTTGAGCTCTGCTCAAGCTCGAAAACATCTCCGAGTATAGCAAAATCATATTTGCCCTGATACTCGATATTATGGATCGTGAAGACCGTCTTTATGTTGCTGTATCCCTCGATCGGCCTGTATTTTTCATTGATATACACAAGCGTCAGGGCACTCGACCAATCGTGAGCGTGAACTATGTCGGGATAATATCCGACAAGCCGCGGCAGCTCGGCGGCAACCTTGGAGAAATACGCAAATCTCTCTCCTTCATCCATAAATCCGTAAAGTGTATCACGGTCAAAATAATATTTATTATCGACGAAATAATAGGTTACGCCATCCTTCTGCAAGGAATATATTCCGCAATACTGACGCCTCCACGCAAGAGCGACCTCGCCCTCGTAGACCTTAGTCATCTGCGCGCGGTAGGCTTGCGAAACGGCACGATAAAGCGGAAGCACGACTCTGACATCGACCTCCCCCTTTCCTGCCTCAACTATAGCCGCGGGAAGCGATCCGAGAACGTCACCAAGACCACCGGTTGCGGCAAACGGCATCGCCTCTGCACCGACAAACAGCAATTTTTTCATATTTTTTCCTTCCTTTGTTCTTAATTAAACCATAGCTCCCTTGGAGATAAAGAAGGGCATACTTTCGTGTCCCGAGAGGACTCTGTTGTTTCTGATAACAACATTCTTATCGGTAATAACACAATTAAGCGAAACGTTTGCTCCCGTAAAGGTATCCTGAAGAAGAATGGAATTCTTTACTACAGTTCCCTTTCCTACGTGAACTCCTCTGAAGATAATAGAGCCCTCTACCGTTCCCTCTATCACGCATCCATCGGCAACATAGGAATTCGTCACCTTAGAGCCCTCCGCATAAACAGTTGGTGCGGAATTACGAAGCTTTGTATATATTGGGCTTTCCCTTACGAAAAGTCCGTTTCTTACGTCGGGATCAAGAAGTTGCATAGAGCATCTGAAATAGCTTTCAAGCGATGTGATCTGTAGATAAATTCCATCGTAATGATAGCAATTTATTCTTGCCGATTTAACTCTGCGAGCTATTATATCCTTATAAAAATGACTGTATCCGTGCGCGCTTGCATCGTTTATTGCATTAAGCAGGAAAAGTCTGTTTGCAATAATTATATTCGTGCTTATCACTGCGGAGCGATCGTAATCAATGTAAGCCGAGACCTCGGTGGCAAAGCCGTTCTCATCGCACTTAATTTCGGTAGCACCGTCGCTTGGGATCTCCTTTTTAAAGTTTACGGTTCTTGTTACGATAGTAACGTCGGCGTTCTTCGCTATATGATCCTCAAGAACTTTATTGAGATCAATGCTGCATATACCGTCGCAATCAGACAGAACGATGTATTCCTCACTACACTTGGAAATAAAGCCCGTGACGCCCATAAGAGCCTCAAGTCTTGTAGAATAAAGCTTGCCGCCGTTAGCACTGCTGTAGCTTGTAATAAACGGAGGAAGTATTCTTATACCGCCCGAGCGGCGCGCAAGATCCCAGTCCTTACCGGTGCCGATATGATCCATAAGCGACTGATAGTTATTATGGGTGATAATACCGATCTTTGTAATACCCGAATTTACCATATTGGAAAGCGGAAAATCCACAAGGCGATAACGGCATCCGTAAGGCACCGACGCCATTGTACGAACGCTTGTAAGCTCGGGCATTGAAGAATTATGAATGTTAGAAAAAATCAAACCTGCTACTGCCATTATCTTACGCCTCCTTTACAAGATCTAAGCTGTTACTTATCATAGCTCCGTCTTTGACTACCGTTCCGTCGGCAAGCTCAATTCCCGTGCCTATAACGGCAATTCCATTTGCCTCGGCACGATCCTTACCGACAACGCAGCCCTTGCCTACCTTTACGTCGGAATCAAGTATCGAATAGCAAACGCGAGCGCCCTCTCCGATAACGCAGTCGTCCATAATAACCGCGTCAATAACCTCTGCTCCGGGCATTACCACGACACCCGAGCCAAGCACGGAATTACGTACCGTTCCGTAAATGTCGCATCCTTCGGTAATACTGCTATTCTCTATTCTCGCGTTTTCGCCAACGTACTGCGGCGAATGTGCCGAGTGTCTGGAGAATATTCTCCACGATTCGTCATTAAGGCTAAGCACGGGATCGTCTCCGAGAAGATCCATATTAGCCTCCCAGAGAGAATCTATGGTTCCAACGTCCTTCCAATAGCCATTAAAGGAATAAGCATACATTCTCTCGCCGTTTGCAAGCATAGCCGGAATGATATTCTTGCCAAAGTCGTTTGAGCTCTTGGGATCGTCAGCATCCTCGGTAAGATACTTAAACAGACACTCCTTAGAAAAAATGTAAATACCCATAGACGCCTTAGTGCTGTCGGGGTTCTTCGGCTTCTCGGCAAACTTATATATTCTGCCTTCATCGTCAACACTCATAATACCGAAGCGGCTTGCCTCCTCTATCGGAACATCAATGACCGCTATAGTGCAATCAGCATTCATCTGCTTATGGTACTTGAGCATCTCGTTGTAGTTCATCTTATATATATGATCTCCCGAAAGTATGATAACGTAGTCGGGATTATACATATCTATAAATTGCATATTCTGGTATATTGCATTTGCTGTGCCCTTATACCAATCCGCGCCCTTCTTTCCCTGATAAGGAGGCAATATCTTAACGCCACCTATAGCTCTGTCCAGATCCCAAGGAAGTCCGTTTCCAACGTAATCGTTAAGCACAAGAGGCTGGTACTGTGTGAGAACACCAACCGTATCAACGCCTGAATTGGTGCAGTTGGAAAGCGGGAAATCGATAATTCTGTATTTTCCGCCGAATGAAACGGCAGGCTTTGCTGTCTTTTCGGTCAGCGCGTAGAGGCGGCTTCCCTGTCCGCCTGCAAGGAGCATAGCAACACATTCTTTCTTCTTGAACATAAAATCCTCCATTCTTTTCGGATAAACCGTATTTTTTGTCGTGCGTAGAATTTGTTTTGCTCTGGTGCTTTTGTCTTGGTAATTATCTTAAACTTGTGCTTTGTAAAATTCTATTCTTTCTTAAATACTGCGATGGCAAGAGGCGGTACGCTTATCTCTATCGAATTTTTGCATCGGCTGATCGGCTTTCCCGTAGTCATGAGTTTACGGTCATTGATTATTCCGCCTCCGCCAAATCTTACGTCATCAGAATTAAATATCTCTCTGTACTCTCCGCTCTTATCGGTGCCAAGCAAAAATCTGTCATAGGTCTTTGGAGTGAAGTTTATCAATACAAGCAATTCGCTTCGGTCATTTGCAATTCGCCTATAGGATATAATGCTCTGTGCGGCATCATCAGGCTCTATCCATTCAAATCCGCTCCACGAGCCGTCGATCTGCCACAGTGCAGGCTGCGAGAGGTAAAAATGATTAAGCTCGGCAATATACCGCTGAAATTTCGCATGAGTCTCATATTCGAGCAAAAACCACTCTATCTCGCCTTCATAATCCCATTCGCGGAACTGACCTATCTCATTTCCCATAAAGCTCAGCTTTTTTCCCGGACAGGTCATCATATATCCCATAAATGCGCGAGCACCTGCAAACTTTTGCCAATAATCGCCTGACATTTTATCAAGGAATGATCGCTTGCCGTGAACCACCTCGTCGTGTGATATAGGCAATATATATTTTTCGCTAAAGGCATACGTCATCGGAAAATTCAGCTTGCTATGATTTGAAGCCCGCTCACACGGCTCAAGTGCCGCATACGAGAGCGTATCGTTCATCCACCCCATATTCCATTTCATATCGAATCCGAGCCCGCCATTATCAAAGCCCGTAATGCCAATATCCGCTCCCGCTTCCTCTGCAATTAGAAGAACGTCGGGAAATTCACGCTTCAGATAAGTATTCAGCTTTTTCAAAAACTCTATTCCCTCAAGGCACCTGTTATCTCCGAATTTATTCGGAGCCCACTCACCGAGCTTCTTACCGTGGTCAAGATATATCATCGTTGAAACGGCATCGACCCTAAGAGCGTCAATATGAAAATTTCTTATCCAATAATCCGCGTTGGAAATAAGAAAGCTTCTTACCTCGTTGCGTCCGAGATCGAACATTCTCGTTTTCCACGTCGTGTGCTCCTGACGATCAGCTTGAGCGTATTCGTAAAGTGCAGCTCCGTCAAACTCGACAAGCCCGTGACTATCCTTAGGAAAGTGCGCGGGAACCCAATCGAGAATAACGCCTATCCCCGCTTCGTGCATAGAATCGACAAAGCCCTTAAATTGCTCTGCGCCCCCGTATCTCGCCGTTGGCGAAAAATACGAGCATACCTGATAGCCCCATGAAGCGTCGTTGGGATATTCTGCTATAGGCATTATTTCCACGTGGGTATAACCCATCTGCTTTACATAGGGAGCAAGCTCTTGCGCAAGCTCGTCAAAGCTGAGCGGTGAACCGTCGCCATGTCTTTTCCAAGAGCCGAGATGAAGCTCGTACACATTCATCGGCAGACTGTAATACAACGGTGCAATTCTTTTTCTGAAAGGGATCCATCCGCTATCGCGCCATATGTGCTCATCCTCGTTCGGTACGATCGATGCAGTCTCGGGCGGCGCGGCAGTACAAGTGCAATACGGATCTGCCTTATAGCGAGCCTCACCCGAGCGATATATCTTATATTTATATTTATGACCTGCCAGCACTCGGGCTCCGCCGACAAAGGTCTCCCAAATGCCGCCATCGGTGATCCTCACAAGGGGAATATCCTCATCCCAAGAGTTAAAATCTCCGACAAGAAATACACATTCAGCTCCCGGAGCCCAAACTCTGAATACGTACCCGTCGTCTTTTTTGTGAACACCGAGATAATCGTATGAGCTGTAATTTATTCCCTCGTGAAATAAATACGCGGCAATATCCTTAACGGGGCTGACCTTGCTGTCATTTTTACGTTTAATTCTCGTATTCGCCATAGAAGATTATCTCATCAGGAAAGCACATACCGAGCTTTTCCCTTGCAATACGAATTTTGAACTCATCGTCAAGCGGAGCGTCCACCATATATTCAAGGCGCTGTATATCATCCTTTAGCTGCTCTACGTACTCCTGCTTTTCAGCCTTTTTTTCCATAGCCTCATTATATTGCATAATGCTCCAAAGAAAATAGATGAAAGCGAAAGCCAAAAGAAAGATCAGAAACGCGCGGACTACTGTATGCGATTTGCTTTTTTTATCGGCAAAATACTTATTTTTGTTCATCCGCCCTTCTCCTTTTATTTCTGCTGATCCGGCTTTTTATGGGTTTTGATGACAGAGCCGCGTCCCCGTCCCCAAGAGAACACACTTTCTCCTTTTTATTATACAACTTTTTTCTTTTTTTTTCAATAGTAAAACCACATAAATAAATGATTTTTTTGATATTTTTAATTACAAATGATGCAATTTTTGTTATTGGGCGGCTCAAAACGATAAAAATTGACAAAATGCAATATTTACATATAAATGCTATCGGTTCAGCTATCGCCATAACTATTCTTCCCACGGTAAGCCGATAAAATAAGAAGCCGAGGCAGAGTCCTATCACAGTAAAAAACCGAAACCTTCCGTTATTATAAGAATAATTAAGAACGATAAGTCCGCCTGCCGCGAGCAGAACGCACAAAAAATCTCCAATATTTATAACCACGGATTTTATAAAGCCACGGCTCTCGCCCATTTTTACAGTTCGCTTGGTTATAGGCAACTTTATCCCATACAAGCGGTCATACGCCTTTTTTGAATATTTCACGCCGCAAAGCACACGTATTATTCTGTTTGCGTCGTAAAACACAGCCGTAGCTATCCCGAAAGCGAATGAATAAAAAAGGAGCAGAAGCAAAAGAGCTTGCGATATTTCCATATCAACGCATCAATCTCGAAAAAAAGCCTTTTTTCTCGCCGCTCTCCTCGCTCGCATAGTACATAGCGCTTATCCGTCCCGTCAGAAAAACAGTTCCGCTTTGCGTATCGAGCGTTCCTATCTTTATGTCATTACCTTCAACATAAAGCTCGCCGCCGCTGCTTTTCAGATGTACTGCTTCCTCGTCAAAGCTTATAACCTCATCCACGCCGCTAATACTCATTTCTTCTCTGCCTATAAGCCTTATTTCGTGCGCTCTTTTGCGCTCGCCCTCTGAATTCAAAGCCATAAAAAACCTCCGCATAGCTCAAAGTTATCATTGAATCTTATGCGGAGACCTTTTATTCTATTACCCATATACGTACAAGTTATTGTTCTATTATCTCGTACATGCTTGAAGCGTCTGCCTTTGCAACGCTGTCCTTTACCGTGAGCACCTTTATTTTGAGTGTTCTTTGTCCGAAGGTGATCTCAATAATATCTCCTTCC
>CAZSSE010000047.1:0-9495 GCA_964609165.1 uncultured Lachnospiraceae bacterium | reverse complement strand
AAGTATAACTCCCGTGGAACGATAATTCTGCTCCAGCTTTATTACCTTCGTATTCTTATATTTGCTGTCAAAGCTGAGAATATTATCGATCACTGCGCCGCGAAAGCGGTAAATACTTTGATCGTCGTCTCCGACTACCATAATATTTTTATGTCCGCCGCAAAGAAAAGCCGTCAAAGTAAACTGCGCGTGGTTTGTGTCCTGAAACTCGTCTACAGACACGTATCGGAATTTGTTCTGGTAATACTCACGAACGTCCTTATGGTCGCGTAGTAAAAACACCGTCTGCATTATAATATCATCAAAATCAAGTGCATTGGAATTTTTTAGATGCATTTGATATGACTTATAAATCCTTGCTATCTGCTTACACCGAAAATCGTGCGCGGCATATTCAAGCTCGTAATCCTCAGGCGTGAGAAGATTGTCCTTCGCCCTGCTTATCTCGTTTATAACCGACTTTATCGGAAGCGCCCTATCGTCTATATTAAGATTTTTCATCACCGAGCTTATAGCACTCTTGGTGTCGTTTGCATCATATATGGCAAAGCCCTGTGAGTATCCCATAAGCTCTCCATGGCTGCGTAATATTCTCATACATATTGCGTGGAACGTGCCTGCCCATATGCTTTTCGCGCTATCGTCGTCGCCCATCGCAGCGGACAAACGATTTTTTATTTCATTTGCCGCCTTGTTTGTAAACGTAATAGCAAGCATCTGCCACGGTGCGCACGGCGCGGAGATAAATTCGGGAAGTATCTCCTCTATCGTCTCCTTAGGCGCGCTTGCCGCACGCTCAAGCTCACAGACCCGTGCTTCGGTAAGATTGTTCGGCACGTATTCGCTGAAATAAGCGTTGCCGTATTTCACCAAAAACACTATTCTCTTTACAAGCACCGTCGTTTTGCCGCTTCCGGCACCTGCCAATACGAGCAGCGAGCCGTTTGCGGTAAATACCGCCTCACGCTGAGGCGGATTGAGCTCAGAATAGTAAATATCAAACAATCTGCGCTTTGCGCTGAGATAGCGCGCGCAGAGTTGTGTCATTTCTGCCATCGTAAATTCCTTCTGTAATTATTCTGCATTTAATCGTTATCTAATTGTTTTGATCTTTTTCGTTTTTGTCTCTGTTCAAAAGCTTGCGTATAAGCTCTGCCTGCTCTTCCTTGAGAGCTCGATCACGCTCATTCTGCTCGTCATCCGTACTGAATACAGACTCATAATCTGTATCATCGCTCTCATCCATTTCCGCGCTGAACATAACACGATTTTTAAAAACGTCGGCATCAAATCTACGCTCATACGGAGCGGTAATTGCCGACAAGGATGCTATTGCGGCAATAAATACAATTCCGAATATAAGTCCATCTGGAGCATTCAAGACCACGCTGACATTCAAGCCGAGGGTCTGCGCATACACAAGCGGTATAAGATACGGAAAAAGAACAAGCACGAGAGCTAACGCCTCTATTACGGTGAGAACTATTCTGTTAGGAAAAAATGTTATAAAAAGCGTTCGGCTTCTTTCTGCGCCTTCCTCATCGTCTGACACAAAAAGCTTCAGCGCAACTGCACACGACCATATCGCAACCGCCAAGGAAATAATATAAAGCGCTACCGCCACTATAATCAATACTACCAGCGTGCGTCCGTAAGCCATCTGCGCTACGGTAGCCTCGGGCATGGCGAAAAGAATCTCTCGTCCCTGCTCCCATGCGTTGGAAATAAGCACTGCAAGCGATATAGCACCCCTTGCGCTTCCCGATTCTGCGTAACGGTAAGACGGGATAAACGCGATCAGCGCCAAAAGAAATATAAATATCGGTGGCAAAATATAGCGGGCATAAATAAGCTTTTGTTTGGTCTGTTTTTTCATCGTTGATCTTCCGCCTTCAATTTGAACGTATAAGGCAATAGCTCTCCGAGTGTAAGCTCAAGCGTCTCGCCCTTACTGTTTTCCAAAAATACGGGAAGATTGCCGTCGCAAAATTCGGCAAGCACCTGGCGGCAAACTCCGCACGGATAACAGAAATCATGCTCCGCCGCATTTTTATTTCCGCCAACTACAGCAATCGCAGCAAAGTCGCGCCTACCCTCTGATATTGCCTTAAATACCGCTACTCGTTCGGCGCAGCAGGTTGGCGTGTAGGATGCATTTTCAATATTGCATCCAAGATACACTGTTCCGTCAGAGCACAGCAAAGCCGCTCCGACAGCAAAACCGGAATAGGGGGAGTAGGACGCACGGCGCGCCCTCTCTGCCTCTGCTATAAGATCTTTAGCTTTTATTTCCATAAAGCACCTCTGAATTAAAATTAAAGCTCAAGCGCTCTGCCCTCCGTATCAAGCTCCACGTCAAGAAGCTGTGCAACGGTCGCCGCTATATCAGCAAAGCTCTCGCGTGTGCCGAAGTTTTTCGGCTCTATGTGCTTACCGTAAACGATAAGCGGAGTGTACTCTCTGGTGTGATCGGTGGTTTTGGTATAACACGGGTCGCATCCGTGATCGGCTGTTATCATCAAAGCATCGTCATTGCGTAGCTTTGGCAATACTCTGCCAATCCATGCATCAAATTCACAAAGTCCCCGTGCATATCCCTCGGCATCCCGTCTGTGTCCCCACATCATATCAAAATCAACGAGATTTGTGAAGCACAAGCCCTCAAACTCTCTCTCCATAAAGTGCTCGGTAAGCTCCATTCCTTCACGGTTACTGTGAGAGCGTACAGTCTCGGTAAAGCCTACGCCTGCAAAAATATCGGATATTTTGCCTACAGCTATAGAGTCCTTCCCCGCAAGCTTTATCGCCTCGGGCAATACGAGCTGCGGCGGCGCGAGCGAATAATCCCGTCTATCCGCAGTACGCTTAAAGCATCCGTTTTCATCTTCAATATAAGGACGGGCGATTATTCTTCCGACTCTGTCGTCAGCACCCGTCAGCTCTCTGCGGAGCTCCTCACAAATGCGATAAAGCTCATCAAGCTCCATAACCCCGTTGACCTGAACGGCAAGCTGAAGAACGCTGTCTGCCGATGTATAAATTATGATAGCATTCTTTTCCTTTGCTTCTTTTCCGTAATCGTCGATAACGGCAGTACCCGAATACGGTTTATTGCAAAGAAGCTCTCTGCCCGATATTCTTCTCACCTTTTCGAGAATATCATCTCCAAAGCCCTCGGGAAAAGTGGGCAACGGCGCGCCCGATACAGCACCCGCGATCTCCCAATGTCCGACGGTAGTATCCTTACCGAGTGAACGCTCTGACATTCTTGCCACCGATGCCTTAGGCTCTCTGACCTTGCCGAGAAAATCAAGTCCGTCTATATTGCCTATACCGAGCTCTCGGAGCGTAGGAATGTCGAGCTTATTCGTATTCCAAACGCTTCGAAGCGTATTTGCACCGCTATCGCCAAATACCGCTGCGTCGGGCATTTCTCCCGCGCCAACACTGTCAAGGACGATCAAAAAAACTCTCTTTGCTTTCATAAGCATCCTCAATTGCAAGCAACCGCAAGATCAAGCGCAAGCTCTATCATTTCACCGAACGTATTTTCCCGTTCGTCTGCCGTGAGCTCCTCCCACGTAACGAGCGAATTAGAAACCGTGCATATGGCAAGCGCGCGCTTGCCTGCTCTTGACGCATTCATATACAGAGCTGCCGCCTCCATCTCAACAGCGAGAACACCCATCTTGCGCCAAAGAAGATTACGCTCGGGGTTATCGTCATAAAAAACGTCGGAGGAAAGAAGATTTCCTACGTGAATATTAAGTTCCTTTTTGCGAGCGATCTCAACCGTTTTTTCAAGAAGCGAGTAATCGCAAATAGGAGCAAAGCTGCCGTCAAGTCCAAACTGATTGACGTATGCGGAATCTGTGCAAGCACCCATTCCAAGCACAATATCGCGTACCCTTACGTCCTCGCGCATCGAGCCTGCGGAGCCTATTCTGATAATGTTTTCAACGCCAAACGCATGATATAGCTCATAGCTGTAAATTCCTATAGAGGGCATACCCATTCCGCTTGCCATTACCGACACCGGAACTCCCTTCCACGTGCCCGTATATCCGCTGACGCCTCGCACGTTATTGAAAAGCACCGCATCCTTAAGAAATTTCTTTGCTACAAGTTCTGCTCGCTTGGGGTCTCCGGGCATAAGCACGGTCTTGGCTATCTGATCCGGGGTAGAATTTATATGTGCCGTAGGATAAGAAATATTGCTCATAATTTTCTCCTTTATACGTTTATTATTTTTGCGGCGTTCCCTCTATGTAGAAGGACGCCTCCATATCCGCCATACAAAGCGCGAACGCAAGCGGAAACATTTCAAGCGCTCTGCCTACCTGATTGGCGTCCTCGGTTCCCGAAAATCCCATATGGTAGCGTATTGCAAACGCCTCGTCTCTGGTAAGCCGCATAAAGCCGGAAATTATATACACCGACTTTTCTCCGTGTCCGTAAGGAAGATTATCCTCTATTGTGTAATATGGAACGCTTTCCCACACGCCGTTCTTCTTTACGTTGCGCATTTCGGTCTTATAAAAATTGGTCTTGCACACATCGTGAAGCAGTGCAGCGATCGCAAGCGACTCCTCACTAAAGGAAAATCCGTGCTTTTCGCAAAATCTCGAATGCTTCACAAAGTCACAAAGGCACTCGTAAACGTTGAGACTGTGCTCAAGCAAGCCTCCGTCATATGCTCCGTGGAAGCGTGTGCTTGCGGGTGCAGAAAAAAAATCTGTCTTCTCGCAAAGATACTCAAGAAATTTATCCGCACCCTCTCTCGTGATGCACGCATTGTATATCTCAATAAATTTTTCCTTATTAGTCATATTTCACCTCAAAATTATGTTCATCGTCAAGCAGCAGGTCTGCCGCGCTTTTTGCGCAGATAGATATAGAAAAGTCCTGCCGCGAGAATGGCAAAGGGGATAATTCCGATAACCACCGTTCCGATAAGGCTTACATCGCCTGCCTCAACAGTAAGAGGCGTTGAAAGATCGTATTCGGTAGCCGATACAGAAGAAACCGTTGACACGAACGACTTATTCGTAGCCGCAACGATATATTGCAAGCACCTCGTTGCTATCACATACTGCTCGCGCTCATCCTCTTTTATATCTTTTATACTTCTGTTAAAGGTATCGGAGCCGCTTATCCAGATAAATACGGGATCATCACCCTTGCTTGCCATAACGCCGAGATCCTTGGTAGCTACCTTGGTCTCTGTCTTCTTTCCGCCCTCTCCGTCATCCACCCCAAGCTTTTCCTCAACATCAACACTGAAAAGCGTGGTATATTTGAAGGAGCTGACGGTATTATCTGCAACGATCCGGTTGGCGTCGATCATATCAAGCGTCAGCGTTTCACTTGACGCCATTGCCGAAAATACGCTTGATGAGGTATGCACCGTAGCTGTAACGGTATTATCCTCTCCGCCGTCAATAGCATCGCTGTCCACCGAAAGTCCAACGCTTGCCGCAAGCCGCGCAAGATTTGGCATTTCATTATTTGATCCGTTCGTAAACATAACGACACGTCCACCGTTGTTCATATACTCGATAAGCATATCGACCTCGGACGCGCTGTAATCGGTATCGGGCGTGTTTATAAGTATCATCGACGCCTCGGTGGGTATTTCGTCAATAGCCGTAATATCCAACGGTCCCGAGGACGTATTCTTTTCTCCGTGTCCGGCAGCAAAATAAAAGGTTGGAATAACGTCAGCCGTAACGTAATCTATTGCCCGATTTATTACGTTCTCGGCATCAAGATAGCGGGCAGTCATATAATAAAGCGATTGATACATCGTCATATATTCGCTGTATTGCGCCTGATCCGTGCTTGACATCTGCGAATAATACGATGAATACTGTTCAAGCATATTCGCAAGGTAGCTTATATTATATTCCAGATCACTCGCCGACATATATCCAAAATCGGGATAAGACGCATTATACCACACAAAAAGCTCATCGGCGCTTATTATACGCGTTCTTCTTTCGCTTTCCACCACGATGCAGAAGCTGAGAGTTGCACTTTCCGTAAAGCCGTATTTGCTTCTGAACTCGGTATCCTTTGACGTATCTACTCTTTCAAACTTAAGATAAGGAGATTCGGCGCAATATCTTTCAATAAAGCTGACAAGCTTCTCCTCGCTTGTATCGGCATCGATAAGATAGAGCGTAACATCCTCATCAACAGAATCTATGAACTGCTTTGTGCTGTCGCTGACCGTGTATATTTTCGTAGCGCTTACATCTGCCCAACGGAACGTGACCGGCAAGAAGGCAGTCGCGACACTCGTTACGATAACAGCAAGCGAAAGCAGGGCACAGGAGACAGAAAACTTGAATTTTGAAACGGTGACGGTCTTTTTTACAGAGTAATATTTTATACAAATAAATACGAACAATACCGTCAGAAGCAGATAAAAGGCAAGCGACGATACGTCAAGCTTTCCGTAAACTATAGGATCAAATCTTCTGAAGGGAGATATGAATTTACATATCTGCTCAATGGGCTTCGGAAAAAGGATGGCAAATGATCCGAGAAGGAACAGTACAAGCAAGGAAGAATACACCGTTACAAGCACCTGCCAGCTCTTTTTGAAGAGTGCTGAAAGCATCATACAGAACGATACGATAAATGTCTCAAAGACGATCAGGAAAAGTATGGCTATGTATGAATAGGAATACGATGGGGTTCCGAAAAATCCGAGAATTATCGGATAGAGGCAAATAATTCCCGTCGGTATCAGAAAGAATACGACGTTTGCCATAAGCTTGCCCAAAACGATCTGTACACTTGTAAAAGGAAGAGTAGCCAAAAATTCGTTAAGTCCTTTTTTGCGCTCCTCTGTTATTGCAAAGCAGGACACGACAGGAATTACTATAGCCGCAACAAGTGAAAAGCTTGCTATTACAGCGTCTATCGACGGATAAGCAAGATTTATGTTATTTACGGTGAATATTATTCCCGCCGCAAGAGCAAATACAGTAATTGAAATAATTCCCCGAAGGCTTCTGACAAGAGCCTTTAATTCTTTTACAAAAATTACACCCATATCAATCCTCCGCTGCGCCGTTAACCGAAAGCGCATCTACAACGTCTGCTATTCTGAGCGACGCAAATTTAAGTGAAACCACTTCAACTCCAAGTGCGTCGGTCTTTTCGCCAACTCTTGCCGCTATTCCCTCGCGCGAACTGCATTCAAGTACAACATCCACTATAGTGCCCGAGCTTGTACTCACCCTGACATTTGAAATACCCTCTATGGAGAGAAGCTCGCCTATCACGCTCTCGTGCGAAATGCCGTTTTCTCTTATACGCAGCATTGCCATAACGCTTTTGTTAAGTCTTTCAAGCAACGCATCTATAGGCTCGAATGCAAGCAGCCTGCCGTCCGACAGTATTCCGGCGTAATTGCAAAGCTCCTCCGTATCTGAGGGATTTTTAGCAAATACCACCACGACCTTCATTTTACCGAGCATAGCGATCAGCTTCTTTACAGCCTCTCTGTGAGAAGCATCAATTTCCGCAACGGGCTCATCAATAACTATAACGTCGGGATTTCCGATCAATGCGTTGGCATATGCCAATCGCTTTTTTTCGGACAGCGACAGGCTCTCCACAAGCATCTGCGTCTTCCCCTCAAGATCTGTAAGAGTAAGCGCCTCCTTTATCTGTCTTGCCCGCTTGTCGGGCGATACCCTTCTCGCCATTCCCGTAAAATCAAGCACCTCGAAAACAGTCATATCGTCAGGAAGGATACTGCTTGCCGGAACGTATCCGATCTTGCGCCTTATCCCTGCCGCCCGAGCGTCGGATTCACGCATATCGTTATCTTTATAAAGTATCTCACCCGAATCAGCATCCACAACGCCGCAAAGCATCGAAGCAAGCAGGGTTTTACCCGCGCCGCTCTTACCGAAAAATCCGTATACACCATTCTCCTCTATTTTAAATGAAATACCGTCAATTACAAAGCCGTCAGAACAAGCCTTCGACAAGGCTTTAAGCTCAAGTAAGCTCATCTACCGTTCCTCCAATACTGTTTTTCGCTTTTTCTCTATCCTCACGCATCAACTTTCGCGCAGTGAATATCATGACCACAAGATGACATAACGCCGTTATAAACCACGTAATGGGATAAGATATGAATATGCTCTGCTCCGACGGATACAGTCTGAAGAACGTCTCTATCCAAAGTATCCTGAGACCGCAAGCCCCTACCAAGGATATTATCATAGCCGTGACAGACCTGTCAAGCGCGCGCAAGCCTCCGCAGAACACCTCCATAAGGCCGCAAAGAAAATAGGTCGGTATTATGATCGAAAATCTTATCATTGCCGCCTCTACCGCCTCTGGCGAGCTTACGTAAAGATGAATAAGAGGGTAGCGGAACACCGTCAGTATGATCGCGCATCCTATTCCGACGACAGAAACAATAAGTGCGCTGTACACCGTAAGACGCTTAATATTTTTGAATTTTCTTGCGCCGACATTCTGCCCTATAAAGGTGAGCGCAACGTGATATATTGCGTTCATAGCTACGTAAACAAATCCCTCTATATTGCCGCTTGCCGCCGCTCCTGCAACCACGTTATCGCCTAAGCTGTTTATTGACGACTGTATGATAACGTTTGAGAATGAAAACAGCGAGCTTTGTATTCCCGAAGGAACTCCTATGTAAAGTATCCTTTTGATCTTTGAGAAGCTCAAGCGCATATGCTTCATTGAGAGCTTAAGAGGTCCGCTCGTCTTAAAGAGATACACCAATGACATTATCGCCGAAAGATACTGTGAAACTATGGTGGCTATCGCAACTCCATCAACACCCATACCGAATGCAGTGACCAGCACTATATTCAATATGACGTTTACTAATCCCGAGATAGCAAGAAATATCATCGGGCGCTTTGAGTCTCCCACCGAGCGTATCATAGACGCGGCATAGTTATATATCATCGAAGCGGGAACTCCGATAAATATAATTCTCATATAGAGCGTTGCAAGTTCAATAACGTTTTCGGGCGTTGCCATCATTCGCAGCAGAGACTCAGCGGCAAAAAAGCCCGCTACACCGATTATAACACCGAGTATAGCCGAAAGCAGTATTGCCGTATGAGCAACCCTTCTAACCTCGGCATGCTCCTTTGCGCCGACATAATGCGCCACCGTAACTCCCGCTCCGACCGACAGTCCCATAAAAAGACCGACGGTGAGGTTAGTAAGAGCTCCTGTGCTACCGACAGCAGCAACCGCCACGTCGCCCTTGAAAAATCCCACTATTATCAGGTCTGCCGCATTATAAAAGCTTTGCAAAAGTCCCGATACTATAAGAGGGATGGCGAATACGATCATTTTTTTCAGAAAAGGTCCCTCGGTCAGATCGACCGTTTTTTTAAGTCTTTGCATTTTTAATCCTCACAAAAACAACGCATGTTGATAATCTGAATATATAATAAACATTATTATACAGAGTAATTATACCAC
>CAZSSE010000046.1:0-9624 GCA_964609165.1 uncultured Lachnospiraceae bacterium | reverse complement strand
CGTATACCGAGGACATCCAAATGAAGATTTATTTTAGCATAGCCCTTTACAGTGACACTCATTTTAGCTCCTTGAAAAGATTGTATATGACTATTATACCAAAAAAGCCAACTGTTTTCAATAGCTATACCCAATATTTGTTGACCGAATGTAAATTTTTATTTTTTCTTTATAACGTATTGACTTTATACTGAAATAGGGATAAAATATAATCGTTAATTTTAATATATGAATATCTGTATATTCGGAAAGGAAATACAATGGCTGAAGAAAGCAAAAACGTAAGAAGCGGTGGCATTTCGGTTGACACCGCGCATATATTCCCTATTATAAAAAAATGGCTCTACTCAGAAAAGGACATTTTTTTGCGCGAGATCGTATCAAACGCCTCGGATGCAGTAACTAAGCTGCGCCGACTTGAATCACTCGGAATCCGTGAGTCAGGAGAAGAAAAATACAAAATAACCGTAACTCTCGACACCGATGCGAGAACTATCATGGTCAGTGACAACGGTATCGGCATGACAGAGGATGAGGTTGACAAATATATTTGCAGCATTGCTCTTTCCGGTGCCGTTGATTTCATTCAAAAATACGAAAACGAAGGCTCCGAGAGCGGCTCTAAAAACGGTATTATCGGGCATTTCGGCCTCGGCTTCTATTCTGCATTTATGGTCAGCGATAGCGTTGAGCTGGAAACGAGATCCTACACCGATGCGCCTGCCGTTCATTGGATCTGCAACGAGAGCGGTGAATATGAGGTCAGCGTAGGAACGCGCGATACTCACGGTACAGACGTTATAATGCATATATCAGAAAGTGAATCTGAATATCTTTCAAAATCCAAGCTTCGCGCTATTCTCGAAAAATATTGCTCGTTTATGCCCGTTGAGATCTACTTTGTCGACGCTGATGACGAAAAGACCGACGAGGAACCTGCCCCTATCAACGACGTATGCCCGCTGTGGCAGAAAAATGCCTCTGAATGTAATGACGAGGAATACAAGGAATTTTACAGAAAGGTGTTCAACGATTACAGAGATCCCCTTTTCCATATTCACATTAACGCCGATTATCCCCTCAATTTCAAGGGTATTCTCTATTTTCCAAAGCTCGCAAACGAGTATGAGACTATCGAAGGACAGGTAAAGCTCTATTATAATCAGGTGTTTGTTGCCGACAATATAAAGGAAGTAATTCCCGACTATCTGCTCTTGCTTAAGGGTGTACTTGACTGCCCGGAGCTTCCGCTGAATGTTTCACGAAGCTATTTGCAGACTAACACCTACGTTTCCAAGCTTTCCGCACACATAGTTAAAAAGGTCGCAGACAAGCTCTGTTCGCTCTGTAATAACGAGCGTGAAAAATACGAAAGCATCTGGCAGGATATATCTCCCTTTATAGAATATGCTTGCATGCGCGACAAGAAGTTCTATGACCGAGTTAAAAACGCTCTCCTTCTTTCCTTGAGCGACGGAAGCAAGATGACCTATGAGGAATATCTTGAGGCGGCTAAGGATAAGCACGAAAACAAGATATATTACGCTACCGATAGGGCACTTCAGGCGCAATATATATCTATGTTTGATGCTCAAGGCATAAAGATAGCGCTTTTCGACCGTCCGATCGACGTGCAATTTGCATCCATGCTTGAGCAGTATATGGACAATGTTAAATTCTATCGGGTTGACTCGGATCTTGCCGACTCGCTTAAGGCTGACGGAGCGATCTCCGAGATAGAATCCGTAAAGGAGCTTTTTGCAAAAATACTCCCCGAAAACACAAAGATCGAATTTTCCGCACTGAAGGATGAAAATATTCCCGCTATACTTACCGTTAGTGAGGAATCAAGAAGAATGGAGGATATGATGCGTATGTACAATATGGGCGCATCTTCATATCCTACCGAGTGTTCATTTACCGTTAATACGTCAGCTAAGCTGATAGGAAAGCTTGAGTCGATTTGCGATGCAGAGCCCGAAAAGGCCTCGCAAATGGCATCGTATATATACAAGCTTTCTCTTCTCTCCCAAAAGAAGTTTTCGGCAGAAGAAATGCAGGAATTTATGAAAGACGGCTTTGAGCTTATGATGAAGCTTTGATTTAATGGATCATATCGATAAGATTGATATTTTACAGGAAAATTTAAGGGTGATTGGAAGCAGATCCGATATTTCCGCTGAGCAAAGAGAGCTTGTTCTGCGTGACGTTGCAAGACTTACCTGCTTGCGTATAAATAATACAGATCTCGCTGATGTTCGTGCGTTATATATTTCATTGATATCCCCTGCTGCCGCAACAGATGAGCTTATTCTTTATGACGAAATGCTTAAGCTGCCAACTCTTGCAGATGGTGTAAAGCGATTGATAGCGATCGGTAACGACGATGGCACACCTGCCGGCACTCACGGAAAAATTGCTTACGCAAAAAATAAATTCAGCGATACGGTGTTAAATCTGCTCGCAGATACTATGCACAGTGCAAGACCTATTCCCGTAGCATCAAACACCGCCGCCTGCGAGGCGGTAATAAACGGCAAAAGCGAGTTTTGTCTGCTCCCCATTGAAAATACGCGCGACGGTAAAATATTTGGATTTTACAGTATGCTCGACCGATTTGAGTTAAAGATCTGCGGCGTGCATACGCTTGATGCAGATGATGATATGAGCAGTATAAAATACGCATTGGTCTCAAAAAGCTGCAAGGATTTTTTTCTTAGTAGATCACGAGGCACCGAATATATATTTGAGTTTTCCGTAGTTAGTCAAAACGGAGATTTCATAGAGCCGCTTTTGCAGGTCGCAAAAAAATGCGGCGCAACCCTCGTCTCTGTCGATTCAAGACCAGTTGAATATGATCAACAGCTGCGCAAATATCTTTTTGGATTTTTGAATGACGGAAATCTGATGCTCCGAATGTATCCGGCATTTAATTATCACGGATATACACCCATAGGACTGTATCAAAATAATCTGTAACGCAACACAAGGAGAATAATTATGGATAAATTTACTTATAAAACCTCGGGCGTATGCTCTCGTAGCATAGACATAGAGATCGAAAACAACATCATAGTTTCCGCTAAGTATAATGGCGGATGCTCGGGAAACACGCAGGGTGTTGCAGCTCTTGTTGCCGGTATGAGCATAGATGAAGCGATCGCTCGTCTGTCGGGTATAAAATGCGGATTTAAGGCTACCTCCTGCCCCGATCAGCTCGCAAGAGCTCTTGCCGAATATAAGGCTGAAAAATAATCATATGGCTGTCTTATCGAAAAAAGTCACTGACTACGTTAAGACAGCCATTTTTGCACATAATATGTAATTAACATATAATTTTTTTTGCGTTTTTCGGCAGAACCAATAAATTTTGCGATTTTCTATTGACAAATATCTTTTTTATGGTATAATGTATCTTGTAGATCGATAGTATTTATCGAAATTTATTTTTTAGGGAGAAGTTCAGCCGTGGATAACTGCGATAGTGACGGTAACTGTCGAAGTATATATAAAAATCGGTATTACGCATAACCTGCGCGCTTTTTATTCAAAAAGGCTCAGGCTATGCTTTTTTGTGTTTTTATAGACTTGACCTCCGACACCGCTGTCCCCTGCTTCTTTCAATATCTTTTATCAATCAAGGAGAAAATTATGCCTGACGGGAGTACCCTCACAATTTCTTTAATGTTAGTTCTTGTCGCAATGTCCGCCTTTTTTTCGGCGTGCGAAACCGCTTACACATCGTTCAACCGCGCTAAGATGAAAACTCTTGCATCCGAGGGAAACAAGCGCGCGGCAGCGGCTCTTAAGCTCGCCGACAATTACGATAAGCTTCTTTCCACTATACTCGTCGGAAACAACATCGTAAATATATCTATTTCCTCTATCGCAACGATATTCTTTATCGAGTGCTTTGCCAACAATGAGAGATTGGCACCTGCCGCTGCGGGAATTTCTACTGCGATCGTTACGGTCATCGTTCTTATTTTTGGAGAAATATCCCCCAAAAGCCTTGCCAAGGAGCATGCCGAAGGGTTTGCTATGGGCATTTCCGGTATTCTCCGCTTCCTTATTATTATTCTCACACCTATCAACTGCATTTTTATGCTTTGGAAAAAGATACTGTCCAAGGTGTTTAAGGCAAAGGCTGTTGATACCGTTACCGAGGGTGAGGTATTGACGCTTATCGATGAGGCTCACGAGGATGGAAGCATTGACGAATACAATAAAGAGCTTATAGAAAACATTTTTGATTTTGATGATCTTTCTGCGGGTGAGATAGCAACTCATCGTACCGAGCTTACCCTACTTGACAGTTCTGACGATATGGTTGAGTGGGATAGGATCATTACCAACAGCAGATTTTCGCGTTATCCTATATATGGGGACAGCGTAGATGATATAATCGGTATTCTTGACGCAAGAGACTATCTGAGACTTGAGGACAAGAGCCGTGAGAACGTTATGGCAACGGTTGTTACGCCGGCTTATTTCGTTCCCGAGGCGGTAAAAGCCGATGTCCTCTTCAAAAATATGCGTGAACACAAAGAATCTCTCGCAGTAGTCCTTGACGAATACGGCGGTCTTTACGGTATAGTTACTATGACAGACCTTGTTGAATGTCTTGTAGGTGAATTTACACGTACAGATGACGATGAGGAAGAAATTGCGACGATAGAGGTTCTTTCCGAGGAATCGTGGAGAATAGCGGGAAGTGCTTCTATTTCCGAGGTTGAAGAGGCAATCGGAATTAAGTTTGACGATATTGATTCGGATACATTCAGCGGATTTGTGCTCGGTCTTTACGGCTCGGTACCCGAGGACGGAACAAGCTTTGAACTTTCCACGGACTCCCTTGACATACACATTGAGGAGATCAAGGATCATAAGATCGACCGCGCTGTCATAACCATACGCCCACCTGAGCCTGACGAGGATAAAGACGATAAGGAAGAAAAAGCAAAAAAGGATAAAGACAAGGATACCGACACAGAAAAGTAAGCGTCTCTTCCCTGTCTTTCAGATATACTATATATACTAAGTGCAGAAAAGAAGGGACACTGCTATGAAGAAAATATTCAGAAATATCAAAGAAGAAAATCATCACTATCTGAAGTTGATGGGCGTAATATTTGCATCTATAGTATTTTATCTTGTGTTTTCCAACATCAGTATAGTTATGACCGCACTAAAGAAAATATATGATGTTTTTACACCGTTGATAGTAGGCTTCTGCTTTGCGTTTATATTTAATATTCCCTTGCGCTTGCTCGAAACAAGAGTTTTTGGAAAGCTGACGCGAAGGGGCGGCAAGGTCTGGACAAAAATAAAACGCCCCATTTGCCTTACGATAAGTATGCTTTCGGTTTTTGCTTTGGTGGGAATTTTACTTGCCTTTGTAATTCCCGAATTTATACTTACCTGCGAGAAATTCTTCGAGCTTCTTCCGTCTGCAATGAACGATCTGACAGCATCAATAAATGATATTCTTGCACACTTTAACATTGATAGTAGCGAGTTTTCGTTCAAGATAGATTGGAATACGGTTAGCTCGTGGGCACTTGATATTATTAACCGAAATCAATCCCAGATCGCACAAAGTGCTGTTGAGATCATTACAGGACTTTTTAACACAGTTCTCAATTTTGTGCTCGGGCTTGTATTTTCAATATATCTTCTTGCATCCAAGGAAGCTCTCGGACGCTTGATGAAGAGCCTTGTTTACTCCGTAATGAAGCGCGAAACAGCTAAACGCCTTATATCGGTTTTTGTTCTTATAAATAAAGCCTTTACAGGCTTTGTAAGCGGACAGTGTATAGAAGTACTTCTGATAGGTGTTCTCTGCTTTATCGGAATGCTTATATTCCGGATGCCGTTTGCCATAATGGTATCATGTATAATTGCATTTACCGCATTTATCCCCGTTTTCGGTCCATTTATAGGAACGGCTATCGGTGCGTTTCTTATATTGGTCGAAAGCCCTGCAAAGGCGATTGCTTTTGTTATATTTATCATAATACTGCAACAGCTTGAATCTAATATTATCTACCCCAAGATCATGGGCAAGCACGTCGGACTTCCCGGAATATGGGTTCTTATCGCGGTCACTATCGGCGGAGGCTTGTTTGGTATGGTGGGAATTTTGATAAGCGTCCCGATATGCAGTGTTCTTTACGCTTTATTTGATAAATGGATCAAGAACAGACTTGCGGCGCGTAACATTTGCCATAAATCAATGTCGCACGATTCGAGCGAGCCAAAATCCATTATTGAAGAATTTGAAAATTATGAGTTTGAAGAAGAATATAATGACGATTTCAATAATGATCTTGGAGATGACATCTGTGCTGACGAAACGGCAGACACGGACAGCACCCCGAATACTGCTGTTGACAATGACACCGAAGAAAAATCTTAAATTCATCAAAAAGCAGAGACGAACATATCTCTGCTTTTTTGTTAAGTTTTGTTAAGAATGAAAAATTTACATATTATACTTGAAAAATATGTGTATTTATGATATATTGTATGGGTACAATACGAAAGGATCAAACGAAGCATGGACATAAAACAATTTATAAGAAAATATATAAACGCTGCGTGTGTTTATTTTACCCTGATAACTTTCCTATATATGCTTTGCATGGCTTTTATAAATATCAGTGACGATTCTCCGGCTGTTGAGGCATCGCGAGTTTTACTGTTTTTCATATTTTCTGTTCTATGGTCGATTGCTGATGCTATCAGAGCCTTTAAGCGAATACCTGCTGTTCTCGGACGAGTCATTCACTTTGTAATATGCATATTTGCCTTTTACGCATGCTTTATGCTTCCGGTTAGAATGCTTCCGTCAAATATTTTATCCGGGCTTGTTATTTTTACCTTGGTTTATTGGGTCATATTAGGAATAAAAACCTTCTTTGCTTCTCGATTACAGCGAAACAGAGAGCAAGCAGAGCCATATCAGGGACAGTTTAAAAAGAAATAATTGATGCTTTTTCCTCCGTGATTCGGTTTGATCAGAATTTGATTTAAATTTTATCTGAACTTGAATTACGGAGGTTTTTTGTGTTAAAAAAGCTGCTTTTTTTATCTTTATTTATTTTAATCGTATATATGTGGATGTCTTCCTGCTCCGCTCGGGAGCCAGAAAGCGAGGAGGACGTGGACGCATCGGAAACAAGCGTGGACGCCGAGTCGGAGGAATTTCAAACTTCAAAGGACGTATTTTTAGAACAGAGCGAGGATGCAGGTAAAGAATATATAGATTCGTTTATTTTTCTTGGAGAATCCACAACCTACCACCTTAAAAATCGCGGAGTGCTCTCGGGCGGTCAGTCAACAACTCAGGTATGGGGACCAAAAAGCGGAACGCTTATGCTTGATCGCTCTACGGCAAGCTGTAGGATAGTATATCCCGAGAGCAACGAGGAGATCGACATTGCAGAAGCAGTAGAACGAAAAAAGCCAAAATATATGCTTCTGACGTTTGGGTTAAACGGCGCTACGAAAAGTATTTCCTACGGTGTGGAATATTTCAAGAGCTGCTATACTAAGCTTATAGATACTATCCACTCCGCTTCACCAAGCACTGTAATAATTCTTCAATCATGCTTCCCCGTTGCAAAGAATATGGATATGAGCTCGTATAGCGTAAATGTGGCAACCTTGAACGAATATATTGATATAATCAACACGTGGACACACGAGCTTGCCGCCGAGAAGGGGCTTGGATACCTTAATACCGCAGAAATATTAAAGGATAAAAACGGATTTTTGCAGTACGAATACCAAGTAGGAGATGGGTATCATCTCACAGCAGATGCCTACAGGAAAATGCTTTATTATATGCGAACTCACGCATATTCGGAGGTTCAAGGATGATGAAGCGAACATTGGCTTTTATTGTGGCTCTTCTCTGCCTGTTTTTTTCGTCGTGTGCCGCAAAGGAATACACCGATTCCATTCCTTGCGAAAGTATAGCAAACAGTCTCACAAGCAAAATTTCGGCTCCGGAGGAGTATTTGGCTTATAGCGACCGTGATATTGAATATTTATTTGGTGATAGCGATCTTTTTGCCGACTGCTCATTTCTCTATTCAAGATCTGCTGATGACATCGGCGAAGTAGGCGTATTCAGAGCGGAAAATGAAGAAAAAGCTAAGGAACTATTCACAAAAGCCGAAAAATATATTGCCGATTTACAAAATGAAAAAAGAGCTTTTGTGAAAAACTATCTGCCTGACGAGCTTGATAAATTAGAGAGTGCAGGAGCTCGCCGCTTTGGAAAATACGTGATTTTACTTTTTACAGACCGAGATGAAAAGGAAGCGTTGTTTGCTTCTGCCGAGGAGCTTCTAAAAAAATAGTACAACACAAAAAAGACACCCATAGGTGTCTTTTTTGTGTTGTGTAAGAAATTTCTCGTTAGATCTTTTCCTTAACCTTGGAAGCTTTACCAACTCTGTCTCTCAAGTAGTAGAGCTTTGCTCTTCTAACCTTACCGGAACGAACAATGTCTACCTTAACAACGTTGGGAGAGTGGATCGGGAAGGTCTTTTCAACGCCGCAACCGTAAGATACGCGTCTTACAGTGAATGTTTCGGAAATTCCGCCGCCGTGCTTAGCGATGACGGTGCCCTCGAACATCTGAATTCTTTCGCGTGCGCCTTCCTTGATTCTGTTGTGGATACGAACTGTATCACCAACGTTTACGACCGGTACTTCGGTCTTAAGCTGCTCGTTTGTAAAAGCCTGAAGTAAGTTGTTCATCTTTCAGTCCTCCTTAAAAATCCGGGTATTCATGCAGAGCTTCGCAGCGGACTACCCTTAATCTTGCGTTTTACGCACATTACATCATATTATACCACAACTCTTATTGAATTGCAATACTTTTTTAAATATTTTTTCTTTTTTTACCTAAAAATTTCTTCATTATCGAGGCAATCGCACTAAATATTTCTCTGCCGTTGAAAATCGCCATAAAAGCAAACAGTACAAGCTCTATCGGCATCCAATAAGGCAGCTCGGTTATCATAATGATCGTTTGTGCCACAATAACCGCAGTATTAACGGCGAGCCTTATGATGCAGAGATTAAATTTCAAATATTTACCCGTATCTATAGCGCGTATAATGAATGCTACCATATAGCTTATTGCGGTAGCTACAGCCGCCCCCATTGCCCCATAATACGGAATAAACAAAAAATTTAGCACTATATTCGTCAGCGCACCTACGGTTGCCGTAATCATTGAACGCATACTTCTCTTTTCGAGAAAATAGACACTTCCCATAAATGCAGACAGTGCCGAAAAAATCATAGCAATGCCGAGCACCGACACGTATTGCCACGATGAATAATACGAATCGTCAAGCAGCAAAAGCGTCAGTATTTTGGACATAAGCACAAGTCCGGAACCGCACATAAACATTATTCCGACATAGCTACGATACACAGTACCGAAAAATTTGGATCTTTCCTCTGGCTTTGCATCATTGACAGATGAAAACTGCCATGCCTCGATAAAGACGCCGCCCGCAAGCGAGATCAGCGTTGGAAGCTTATAAGCCGTAATCATTGAACGCATACTTCTCTTTTCGAGAAAATAGACACTTCCCATAA
>CAZSSE010000045.1:0-9659 GCA_964609165.1 uncultured Lachnospiraceae bacterium | reverse complement strand
GCGGCAGACGGTCCTCGATAGCCGTAGGACCGTCTGCCGCACCGATTATACCGATAGATGCCGCCTCGGGGAGCGTGAAGAACATAGACGCAAGGCTGAAGGTAAGGAATATACCGAACTGCGCAGCCGCGCCGAATATCA
Source organism: uncultured Lachnospiraceae bacterium (assembly GCA_964609165.1). Taxonomy (GTDB): domain Bacteria; phylum Bacillota; class Clostridia; order Oscillospirales; family CAG-272; genus HGM12713. Next base: position 9,518 of record CAZSSE010000045.1, on the reverse strand, counting down.
TAAGCTTGGGGTTGGAAAGTATTGGGCCGAAATCTATCATAGCTCCTATACCGATAAAGAGTATGAGCGGGAAAAGCTCATTGGAAATGCCCGCCTTGAACAGCGTGGAAAGCGCACCATCATATATTGCGGGAATATTTACGATGATAGCGCCGAATCCCATCGGCAAAAGGAGCGTAGGCTCCATATCCTTTTTAATGGCGAGATAGATAAGAAGTGCTCCGATGAGCCACATCACCACTCTCTGCCAACCGCCGTCTTGAAACAACAGCAGTACGTTCTCATAAAGAATATTCATTTTATTTCTCCTTGTCAATTTTATATAACAAACTGCATTGTGCAGAATGTGACGCATGTGCAAAGCCGAAGCTTCTGCATAAATTCCCGATACGCTCAAAAGATTTTCACGGGACAGGCTTTGCAAATTATTTTAAGTAACGCACGATCTACTTATGCACTCACATAAAAAAAGCCCAATATGCGATACGCATATTGAGTCTGGACATTTAAAGCAAGCCAGGCATAACGCCATGATGTTGACTTACTACGTGCAGTATACGCGCGCCGCTACTCCCTCATTTGCTATGTATCATTATACACCTCTATTCCCGATTTGTCAACATAATTTCGATAATTTTATACTTCAAAATTACAAAGAGAGGCGGCTGTCCGTTAAAGCTCGGATATTGCAACGAGCTAATCGGTCTTTTAAACATCCTTTGCATTTTATAAAAAGCAACCGCAAGTGACACCTGCGATTGCTTTTTATAATCATAATTCGATCAGATCAATCAAAATATCCTTCTTTGTAAAGAAGCTCTGCATTGAGCACCGCTCCGCCTGCCGCTCCGCGAAGCGTATTGTGTGAGAGACCTACAAACTTGTAGTCGTAAACCGAATCCTCACGAAGCCTGCCTACGGTAACGCCCATTCCACCGTAAATATCACGGTCAAGTGCCGCCTGAGGACGGTTATCCTCTTCAAAATAAGTAATAAACTGCTTAGGAGCATTGGGAAGGCCCAATTCCTGCGGCTTGCCCTTGAAATTTTTCCACGCCTCAAGGATCTCCTCCTTGGTGGGCTTATTCTCAAACCTTACAAATACTGCCGCTGTGTGTCCGTCGGTTACGGGAACACGGATGCACTGTGTGGTAATGATGGGAGCATCAGCCTTTACTATCTCGCCGTCAACCACCTTGCCCCAAACACGCAGAGGCTCCTGCTCGCTCTTTTCTTCCTCGCCGCCGATATACGGAATAACGTTATCGATCATCTCGGGCCACTCGTTAAAGGTCTTGCCTGCGCCGGATATAGCCTGATAAGTAGTTGCAACGACCTCCTTGATTCCGAACTTGAGAAGAGGGGTAAGCATAGGAACGTAAGACTGTATAGAGCAATTAGGCTTTACAGCAATAAATCCGCGCTTTGTACCGAGCCTCTTTCTCTGCGCCGCAATAACCTCATAGTGAGAATTATTTATTTCGGGAATTACCATAGGAACGTCGGGCGTCCAACGATGAGCCGAGTTGTTGGATACAACGGGGATCTCATGCTTTGCATACGCCTCCTCAAGTGCCTTTATCTCGTCCTTCTTCATATCCACTGCACAGAAGACGAAGCTTACGAGCTTTCCGACCGCATCTATATCGGTCGCATCAAGAACCACCATTTTCTTGAACTTTTCAGGCATCGGCGTCTTCATCTTCCAGCGTGCGCCTACCGCCTCCTCATAGGTTTTTCCCGCTGAACGTGCGGATGCCGCAAGAGCAGTCACCTCAAAATAAGGGTGATTTTCAAGTAACGTCAAAAAGCGCTGACCAACCATACCCGTAGCGCCGACAACGCCGACCTTCATCTTTTCCATAGCAAGATCCTTTCAAAAGATATTATTATAATAAAATATACAATTATGATAACATACACGAGACCAAAAATCAAGATTTTTTTGTTGTGAGTTAAGTAAAAATTTTGCTTGTGCCTGCGCTTTAGTTTAGTAAAACTCACGAAAACCCCGCTTTACTGCTTAATTAACAACACGTAAAGCTGATTTCTCGTCATTCCAAGTGCCTTTGCTGCCGCCTTTATAGCCTCATTTTTAGTCATTCCCAGATCGATAAAATGATCCACGGCTTGCTCGGGCGTCATATTGGAAAGCTCGGTCGTTACGCTCGGTGCGAGCAAACTGCCTCCCTCCACAACAAGCACGTACTCACCGCGTGGCTCACGCTTGGAGTAAAGCTCGATCGCGCGGTCAAGCGTCGTGCGGCATATTTCCTCGTTAAGCTTTGTAAGCTCGCGGCAAAGTGCTATTCTCCGTTCTCCGCCAAGTGTCTTACAAAGATCGTCAAGCGTCGTTCTGAGCTTATGGGGTGCCTCGTGCAGTATTATTGTCCGCTCCTCTCTTGCTATGCTTTCAAGCCGCTCGCGCCTCTCCTTTTTCTGCACGGGCAAAAATCCCTCGAAGGCAAATCTTGCCGTCGGAAGTCCCGAAAGCGTCAACGCGACGATAAGAGCGCACGCTCCGGGGATAGAGGTTACGGGCAGACCGTTCTCGGCGCAGAGCGCAACAAGATCCTCACCGGGGTCAGATATTGCGGGGGTTCCGGCATCCGTGATAAGCGCGCAGGACTCTCCCGCGCGAAGACGCTCGACTATCTCCGCTCCCTTTTCTCGCTTGTTATGCTCGTGATACGAAACGAGAGCCTTTGATATTCCGAAGTGCGTGAGCAGTCGGAGAGAATTTCGGGTATCCTCGGCAGCCACAAAATCGACCTCGGATAGTACCTTAAGTGCCCTTTCTCCAATATCGGAAAGATTTCCGATAGGTGTTGCGACGATATAAAGCATTCCCCCGATTATCTTATTCTTCTCCGACGTTTCATCGTTTCTCATTTTAAGTCTCTCTTTCTATCACGTTCTATCACGTTCTTAATGTTTTTTTCATATTCTTTTACAAAGGAAATGTATTTTCCAATACTGCTACAAGGATGGTTACATATGGCAATAAAAATATATATCGATCAAGGACACAATCCTCAAAACCCGAATGCCGGTGCCGAGGGCAACGGTCTGCGCGAACAGGATATAGTTTTCCGCATCGGAATACTGCTTGCCGACCTTTTGCGTGCTAACCCCGAGTTCGAGGTACGACTTTCGCGTCCAACGTCCGAAACACAGATCGGCACGTCAAATACCACAAGTCTTCGCCGTAGGGTGGATGATGCTAATTCGTGGGGAGCAGACTACTTCATAAGTCTGCACACGAATGCTTCAGAGCTTGCATCAGCCACAGGAACCGAGGCATTTGCATTCTCACGCACATCACCCGCATTCGCGTTGGGAGAAGATATTCTCGCAGCTCTGAGTGCCGCCACAGGCTTGCGAAATCGCGGTATGCAGGTTCGGAGCGGACTGTACGTGCTTCGTAAAACCGCTATGCCGTCGATACTCATTGAGCTCGGATTTATTACCAATCCGCGTGATGCAGAGCTTATGTCAGAGCAACCCGAGCTCTTCGCCGATGGTATATACCAAGGTATTCTCAACTATTTTGATCTTTGACCATCTCCATAAGGTCTTGCTCGGATATAATTTTGATACCGAGTGATTGCGCCTTTGTAAGCTTACTTCCCGCCGCTTCTCCCACGACAACGTAGTCGGTCTTTTTCGATACGCTGCCAACGACCTTTCCGCCGGCCTGCTTGATAATATTGCTCGCCTCGTCTCTTGACATTGTAGGCAGCGTTCCCGTAAGAACAAAGGAAAGTCCCGCAAGCACGTCTCCGCGTGGCGCATTGGTGTTTACAGTAACCACCCCTGCCGCGCTGAGTCTCTCGCAAAGAGCTATATTCTGCGGATGCGAGAAAAAGTTTACGATGCACTCCGCCGTAATCTCGCCAAAATCATCAAGCTCGGATATCTGCTCCGATGTAGCTCTCGTAAGCTCCTCAAGCGTACCGAATCGGTCGGCAAGTGCAGCAGCCGCTACCTCCCCTACGTTTCTGATACCAAGCGCATACACCAGCCTTGCAAGTCCTGCTGACTTTGAGGCATCTATAGCGGCGACAAGATTTTGCGCCGATCTCTCACCCATACGCTCCAGCGGCGCGATCTGCTCAGACGTGAGAGAATACAGATCGGCTACGTCCGAAATAAGTCTGTTTTTAAGCAAAAGCTCAACTATCTGCGGACCGAGTCCGTCAATATTCATAGCCCCCTTGGAGGCAAAATGCTCTATGCTTCTTGAAAGCTGTGCGGGGCAAGCGATGTTGGTGCAGCGGAGAGCGGCACCTTCGTCCTTGTCATAAAATACGGGCTCACCGCACGATGGGCAGACAGTTGGCATAAAAAACTCGACCTCACTTCCGTCACGACGCTCTGTATCGGCACGCACGACCTCCGGAATTATATCTCCCGCCTTGCGGACAATAACTCTGTCCCCAAGCATTATTCCACGCTCGCGGATAAAATCAATATTGTGGAGCGTAGCACGACTGATGGTGGTTCCCGCAAGTCTGACAGGCTCAAGCTCTGCCGTCGGCGTCAGCACTCCCGTTCTGCCGACAGCTATAGAAATATCAAGCAATTTAGTTTCCTTTTCCTCGGGCGGAAATTTGTACGCAACCGCCCATTTCGGCGTGTTGGTTCCCTCTCCTACCCGACGGCGTTGCTCCAGACTGTCAAGCTTTATGACAACACCGTCTATATCGTACGAAAGCCCGTCGCGCGCATCGCCGATCCTTCTTATATGCGCCTCAACATCCATATAGCTCTTAGCTACGGTGCGCATTGCAAGAGTCTTGAAGCCAAGCTCGGACAAGCGATCAAGCGTTTCGGTATGGCTTTCGGGTGCGTGACCGTCCGCATACAGCTGTCCCTCTTGAAAATTAAATATAAATATATCGAGCTTACGCTCTGCCGTAATGCTTGAATCAAGCTGACGGAGCGAGCCTGCCGCGGCGTTTCGGGGATTTGCCATAAGCGCCTTGCCCTCGCTCTCGCGCCTTTCATTTATCGCTTCAAAAACGGCTCTCGGCATATAGACCTCACCCCTTACCGTCAACGATAAAGGCTCGGAAAGCTTCAAAGGTATAGACTGCACGGTACGAAGATTGAGCGTTACGTCCTCACCCACAATACCGTCTCCGCGCGTTGCGCCACGCACAAATTCACCGTTTTCGTATATCAGCGAAACGGACAAGCCGTCGATCTTCGGCTCAACAGAATACGTCGGAGCGTCTAACTCTGCCGACATTTTTGTGCAAAAATCCTCTGTTTCCTCAAAGGAGAAAACGTCAGCAAGCGAATCCATTCTGACAGCGTGCGTTACCTTTTCAAATTTATCAAGTGCCTTGCCGCCGACACGCTGGGTCTGGGAATTGGGATCGTACAGTGACGGATACTGCTCCTCCAAGCGTTTTAGCTCGGCGTACATCATATCATATTCATAATCCGAGATCTCGGGCGAATCGTACACATAGTATCTTTGGGCGTGATAGCTAAGATCTCTGCGCAGCTTTTCGACCTTCTCTCGTATATTTGCGGGTACTGAAGAATTCATAAGATCCTCCTTAATTTTATGTCTATATTATTATAACAATTTTTGTGTCCTATGTCAATTACAATAGCCACTTTTTTTACATTTTATATTGTCATAAGTTATGAAACCGCATACGTTTTCATAATGATTAAAGTAGCAGGATTCGGAGGTGAATATGGAATACCTTTTCAGCTTTCTTATATTTGCCGTAGCTCTTGTTAACGGCTGGACTGACGCTCCAAGCGCTATAGCAGGCTGTGTATCAACGCGCTCGCTCTCGCCACGCTCAGCCCTCGTTCTTGCGGCAATATGTAATTTTTCGGGTGCAGTCATAATGGCACTTATTCGGCCGGGGGTTGCGCAAACGCTGTACGGGATCGCCGATTTCGGAAACGATCCGCAGACATCTCTGATTTCACTCTGCTCCGCACTTATATCGGTCATCGTCTGGGCATCATCCGCGTCGCTTTTCGGGCTTCCGACAAGCGAGAGCCACGCACTGATCGCAGGCATGAGCGGCGCAGCTCTTGCCTCCAATATGAACCTTGACGCCATATCGCTTGAGGAATGGCGTTCGGTGCTCATCGGCATATTTGTATCCACGCTGCCCGTAATGCTTTTCGCCTTGCTTCTTTACCGTCTTACCCTTCGGGTGTTTTCAGATCAGAACAGACGCGGCACGATGCGCTATTTTCGGCGCGTTCAAAGATTCAGCGCAGGAAGCAGTGCCTTTCTGCACGGTGCACAGGATTCTCAGAAATTTATCGGCGTATATATGTTAGGGCTTTCATTTCTCGGCAAGCATACGTCCGATGGAGAGTTCAGGATCCCTCTCTACATAACGCTTATCTGCGCCATGGCTATGACGCTCGGCACTATGATAGGCGGCTCAAGAATAATAAAAAAAGTAGGATGTGAGCTGACACAGCTCGATCCGCTTTCGAGCTCTGCCGCAGATACCGCATCCTCCGCGATCCTCGGAGTATGCTCGTTTTTTGGTATTCCCACCGCTACCACACATGCAAAGACCTGTGCAATGATGGGCGTTGGACTCTGCGGGCGACGTTCAACCGATCCAAGGGTTGCATTTGAGCTTTTTCTGGGTTGGCTTTTAACATTCCCAATATGTGCTCTCCTCGGATTTTTGCTTTCACTTCTTGCCAACTCGATACTGACCTAACACACCTTCTGCGAAAGGAACATTATATGTCCAAATTCAATTATTTTGATTCGCTCGAACGACTTGCTCTGCTTTCGTCACGTGCCGTTTTTATCGCTTGCTCGTCGGTAAAGCCGTCGGCGCAAAGCGAAACGGCGGCAATACGCCATTCTGCCGACCGAGCAGTATGCGAGCTTGAACGGGTTCTGTTTGCAGATTTTATGCCGCCGCTTGAGCGTGCAAGCATTTCAGCGTGCGCACACAGCCTCGTTCGCATAATAGAAAGATGCACGGATATAACCAATTACAGAACGGCAAAAAACTTTTTTGGAGAGAAAAAGAACAAGGAGGCGGAGCTATGCATCCGCCTCTCACAGTTGATTGAAGAAAATATGATACGCCTTAGGCACATAAAACGTCCCGAGGAGTTGCCAGATCTCGTCGGCTTTCGCAAGCTGGTATGTGATGCACGAGGTGCCCACGCTGCTATGCAAAAAAAGCTCAATTCGGGAGTTTATCCGCGATCTGCCCAACATTCGCTTTGCCTTCTGGGCAAGCTGCGCTGTGAGCTTTCGCGCACCTTTGACGATCTCATTGAAATTATGCTGACAAATATCTGATCCTACCTGCCTTTAAAATAGCTCTCGGTCTCAGCCTTTACCTCTCGGTGCATCATAAGCAGTGCCGAGAGGTTTATAGCGGTCATAATACCTATCGAAAGATCTGCCACCTCCCATATCATATCGGTCGAAAGCATCGCGCCTATCAGGACAGAAGCAGAATAGAGCGCAATAAAGAGCAAGCGTGCGGTTTTACTGCTTGAAAAATACTTTACGCTCTCCATTCCGTAATGCGCCCAGCAAAGAACTGTGGCAAGTCCAAAAAGCAAAACGGCAATGGCAAGAAAATATCCCGCAGGCGCACCAAGTGCCGCCTCGTATGCATCAACCGTCATCATCATATAGTCTCCCGCGGGATCTACCGATCCGTAACCTATGATTATAACAATCGCAGTAAGCGTACAAAGCAGTATAGTATCAACAAAAACCTCAAATACCCCCCATATTCCCTGCCTCGCAGGCTCTCGGCAGCCCGATACCGCATGAGCCGCAGGTGCTGTTCCGCAGCCTGCCTCATTTGAGAGAATTCCGCGCATAGTTCCGTAGCGCAACGCTCCTGACATAAAAAATCCCGTCAGCCCCGCCAAGCCACTTTGCAGATTGAACGCATTTTCAAATATTTTTACAATAGCGTCAAGAGTACTCCTCGGATACATTATTATTACGGAGAGCGAAAGCAAAACAAAGCCAACCGTCATAAGCGGAACCAGCTTTTCGGTAAATCCCAATATTCCAGACTGACCGCGAATCATAGCGAAAAGTGCAATAAGAGCGAAAATTATTCCTATCACTACCTGCGGTGCTCCAAACACTCCGCTCATAGCGTTTGCCGACGCACTTACCTGTATCATACTGCCCATTGTGAAAGCATTAAATATGCAAAATATTGCGAATATCCCCGCTAACGCTATCCCCAACCTTCCGCCAAAGCATACCTTTATATAATACATAGCCGCGCCGTGCGGCCTTCCGTCGGAATCATACCTCCGATAGCGCATGGCAAGAACGATCTCGGCGTATTTTAAAATCATTGCGATAAGAGCACTGACCCACATCCAAAATACAGCGCCAAATCCACCGAGTGCTATAGCCGAAGCAACGCCTACCATATTCCCAACGCCAAGTGTTCCGGCGAGTGCAAGCGTCAATGCCTTAGCCGAGGAAACACCGTCGGAGAGTTTGCCGGAGAAAAGACCTCTGATAGTCCTTATCGGATGTAAGAAATGAAAGAATTTCAATTTTATGCAGTAAAATATACCCGACAGTATCAGAAGCACAGGTATTCCCACACCGAAAATATACTTGTTTAAAAATACAATAGCCTCGCTCATATGCCCTCCGTTAATTAAAATCTGCACCAATACGCATTTAGTGTCCCCCGTTTTTCATATTTTCGTCATTTTTTTAAGCAAGCTTTTATTTCAGCATCTGTTTAGCACTCTCAAATTGTGAATTAAATGTTAAATATTAAAAAAAGACTTGATTTTTTTGAAAAATGGTGTAAAATATGTTTATGGGTTAGCACTCGGATCAAACGAGTGCCAACATCACGTATTTAATCTTATTGACATATTTATTGTAAGGAGGAACAAAAAATGACAATCAAACCGCTTGCAGACAGAGTTGTTGTTAAAGCTGTCGAAGCAGAAGAAAAAACCAAGGGCGGACTTATCCTCACCGCATCCGCGCAGGAAAAGCCCCAGGTAGCAGAGGTAGTTGCAGTAGGTCCCGGCGGACTTGTTGACGGCAAGGAGGTCGTTATGACCGTTAAGGTTGGCGATCGAGTTATTACGTCCAAGTACTCGGGTACAGAGGTAAAGTCAGACGGCGTTGAGTACACCATCGTCCGTCAGGCAGACATCCTCGCTATCGTTGAATAATCAAAAACATATTTAATACGAAAGGAAGAATTATTATGGCAAAGGAAATTCTCTATGGAATTGAAGCTCGCAACGCTCTCTCCAGAGGCGTTGACCAGCTTGCGGATACCGTTAAGATCACCCTCGGTCCCAAGGGCAGAAACGTAGTTCTTGACAAAAAGTACGGCTCTCCGCTTATCACTAACGACGGCGTTACGATCGCTAAGGAGATAGAGCTTGAGAACGAGGCTGAAAATATGGGCGCACAGCTCGTTAAGGAGGTCGCTACAAAGACCAACGATGCAGCCGGCGACGGTACTACTACCGCTACACTTCTCGCT